>NZ_ASSI01000062.1:0-19387 GCF_000466765.1 Burkholderia sp. AU4i
CCGCGCGGGCGGCGGCGCGCGAGCGACAGCCGGCCGGCCGCCGACGGCAGCACTTCGCCGGCCGCGCGCGACGGCAGCCCGGCTGCTTCGTGCAGCGCCTTGATCGTGACCGACGTCTCGAACGACGCCTTCGCGCGCGTCGAGCCGCTTTCGCGCACGAGCCAGTCGACGATCGCAGCGAAGTGCGTTTCCGCGACGGTGGCCGCGCGGCGCAGGACGGCCGCGCGCTCGTCGTACGGCAGCGCGAACCATGCGGGCTGTGCGCGATGTGCGGCGGCCGACGCTTCGGCCACCGCTGCGCCATCCGCGAGGCCGAGGCGGCCGAGCGTGTTGCCGGTCGCGGGTTCGATCACGTCGGCCGCGTGCGGGCTGGCGTGCCAGCGTCCGTTGAAAGTCTTGCCGTGCCAGATGTCGGCGTCGAACAGTGCCGTGTTGCTGCTGCTATCCATGTACGCTCCTGAGGAAATTCCGACCCGCCGGATCGGGCCTTGGATCGTCCCGACCGGCATGCGCGCGAGGGTAGGCGGGCGCGGCGAAGCGGGGCTATCCGGGTTTCTTCCCACCCGCGGAGGGCGCGCGGAATGGGGGGCGTCTGCGAATTTGTGTGCGGAAACTGAACAGTCGTTGTGCGGATTGGTGCCGCACGCCGTCTGGGGACTCGGCAGGTTATGGCAGGTGTAGTGCGACGTGCGCTGCGTCTGAAGGCTCGGCGCGCAAACCTGTGGGAAGACACCTGAGCTCACGCTTCGTCGGAGCGGTAGTTGGCGACCCGCAAGGGGGTCGTGTTTGCCCAAAACGGACATTCGAAGCATTCGCCACGAACGTTGCACCGCATAGCGGTGCCTATCCCGGTGCTAGCGCGTTAAAGCTTCCATGGTTTGGACAATACGGCCAAACTTGTCATTGCCCTCAAAGGCCGCACAGGTCCGTGCGTATACCTGTTCCTTCCCGTCATTCTTGGAAAAAAATACTTCCGCGCAATCGCAGCGTAAGGTTGCCACCTTTGCATGAGTCCGGGTATCGGTTAACGTCGCGACCCAGCAACTATCGGCACATCCACAGCTACCGTAGGCAAGTACTTGATGGCGCCGGTGCCAAGGCAACGGCTCGGTCCTCACGCCTTGCGCTCCAACCTTTGACAAGAATAAGAGCGCGAGCAAACACACGGCCGTGCGCGTTCTATTGCGGTTCATGTCTATAACCATCGAGATTTGATTTTACTGATAGTGACCCGCGGCGGGATTTTGCAGCCACGCCCGATGAGTATCTTGGCCTCGGCGCGACTGCGGAATCCTTCCCGATTAAATCGCTTCTCCCGCAGCGTGCCGTTGGAACCTTCAGCGGAGTCGTTCTGCCAAGGGCGGCAAGAACGGACACAGCGTGTACGATCTGATCTTCAAGAAAACCATCCAAGGAGAGAGGAATGAGTCCGGAACAGGCCCGAGCCGAAGAAACCCAGGCGATGGAGCGCATGGTGGCCGCCACGCTGCGCGTGCAGAGTACGTTCGCCTCGATGCAGAAGCAATTTCCGCCGCAAGGCAGCGGCGAGCCTTCGCCGTTCGCGCTGCAAACCTTTGATGCCGCCCTGCAGGAACTTGAAGACGCACAGGCCGCGTTCGATGCGCTGCTGAACGACCTGATCGACGGTAACCGCTAAAGGCTACGCCCTTATCTGCACCGATTGCCGACGATCTAAAAAGCTGTGTCGAACGGCCGCTTGAATCCATCGCCGACGGCGGCCGGCCGCCGGTCTGTGACGCATGACCGGCGCAGATCGACCCACAGCCCCCCGTCGCGCTATCGCCAGTTAAACGGCGGATGACAGAGTGGTGCGGTCATCCAAGTCGGCTTCGCGACGACGGTAGGTCAGCCATAGCCGCTCGCGGTCCAGCGTCGCAGCTGCTGCACGCCAACTAGTTGGCATTCTCAAAAGACCCGGGAGCTCCCTAGTAAATACATCCTCGGTTTTGTCGCAACGTGAACTATCGACTGTATATTGCCCCTGAGTTCTCAGGACTCAGGCAACTACTCCTCGAGGACCTCGACCCGGACGACACCCCCTCCGGACTGTGTTCGGTTGATAGGCTTGCCGCTCCCCGGGCCTTCTGCTTACCTGTTCACTTCAGACGCTGCAACAAGGCGAATTAGGTCGGCTCTGCCGGCCGTCACCGGCCATTCCCCCATCGCGGTGTGCGGGAAACCGTATCGATAAGGCTCGACGCAGGCTGTGTGTACTCGACGGAAACGTTAAACCTTAGTGAGGCGACTACGAAAGACGTAGAATGTCATGCATCCATTAAAGCGGGTAGATTCTATGACAACGATCGTTTTTGTGGTGAGTCACCTGGGCGCAGTGCATGGGGGTGTCAACGTTTTCAACGCTGAAATGCTCCCGGTTCTAGCAACCTATGACGACCTTCGTACCATCTGCCTGGTACCCAGCACGCAATGCGTGGACAAATCACTTTCACACCTAACACGCGTTCTTCCTTTAAGAAGTACCGGTGACAAATTTCTGCTGCCCGTCGACGATGCCTTGCAAGCCGTCACTTTGTTGAAGGACGTTGGACGGATCGATGCAGTAGTGGGACACGATGTAGTTACCGGGGATTTAGCTATCGAGATTGCTGATAAACTCGGTGCAAAAAAGATTTTGATTCATCACATGGCATACGGGCGCTACATCGCATTAATGCGCGACCCGGAAGCGGCGAGGGCCAAGGAGAAACATCAACAACGGCTTTTTCCTAAGGCAGATCGGTGCTTTGCGGTTGGACCGCTGCTTTTAGATAGCCTGAAGGATATCAGGCGTTTATCTCAGGAGATGCCTGAACCGAAGCTTTTACTTCCGCCGTTGCTTAGCATCGAGCCCTCCTCGACGCCGCGCAGTGCTCCCAGGATCCTTTACTCGGGCCGAATTGAAGCCAGCAACGATGCGGTCAAACAGGGAACGCTAGCGGCACGAGCCATCGGACGAGCATTGCGCCACTTGGCGGAAGATGTGCACGACGCTAGCGTAGACATTTATGGGTTTGATCCTGACCCAGCTTTGATCGACGAGTTCAGAGAACTTCTCGAACGGGAAGCCGGTTATCGGATTCCCGTCAAGTGCTTGCAGTTCACAGACTCGCGAGCCGAGATGCTCAACGTAGTCAAGGATGCCAGCCTTTTTGTGATGCCATCCGTGCATGAAGGATTCGGCCTTGTTGCGTGGGAAGCCATGTGTTGCGGCGTCCCATTGGTCGTTTCGAAGAATTCAGGCTTCTACCGCTTTGTACAGTCACTCGGACAAGCGGCGTTTGTCGATGGTGTATCGGTACAACATCACAACACGGACGACGCCGTTAATCAGCAGATTGACGAGCTAGCCAATCGAATTCGATCTCGAATTGAATATCCGTTGGATGCACATCAACGAGCCGAAAAATTGCTGACAGCGGTGCGAGCACAAGGCGGCGTGAGTGAAACGCTGGATGACTTTGTCGTTGAGTGTGGCTATCCGCTCAAAACGTCGAGCAGCCAACATGAGGCAAAACCATCTAGCTCAAGCAACCTCGACCCTTTGATTGTAGACCTTACGATCGAAGTAGATGTTGGACTGGATGAACAGGATCAAGTTGCGTATCGTTGCATCACGGGCGTCCGACGCATTCGGAGCGCCTTTTATGCTCTCTGTAATGGGATTTCAGGAGCGAGTGTCAACGTCAAATCGAGTTACTTAGACAGATTGCTTGAGATGGCGAGTTCTGATCCTGACGCAGACTTGCGCGCTGATGCAGCGCTTAGGTTCAGAGCAGATCAACCTAAGATTAAGAAGCTAGAGGAATTTTTGAACGGAGCGTTGCTCTCGCTTGCGGCACCGGATTTCGCCGATCTCCCATTTCCCACGGATCATGACCGCGCATTGGCGTTCGTACAGTTGATCGATATTCTCGGTCGGCCTACGTCCGAAGAGGAGAAGACGTACATCGACGCAGTGAGGTTCGAACCTTACAAGACTTTTAGTGTGCGGATTCCAACGAAATTGCTCGAGAGTAAGGATTTCTACGAGCCGCTATTTACTATAAATGATGGCGCCACGTTGGGAGATCTTTGGTTTGACTGCTGTAGTGATATCGCTGCGGCGTACCTTCGGGCATTCTATGCCAAGTCAATCGAGGACGGTACGCAACCGCCGCCATTGGGGCACCTTTTAGAATGGCGAATTGGCTCACACTAGGAGCGTCGGCGTCCTATTAACCATTGCCGTGCCAGCACTAGCTGCCTCTGAACTCTTACCCGAAGAGGTCATTGCCAATCGAAGGAAAATTAGAAAGAGGCGCCACTGTCCGATGCCCGAGCCCTCGCCAATTAATGAATGTTGACAATACGGCACTTAGGAGCCAGCGCTGGCGCGTTCAATGATTGCGGAGCATTACTCGACGGACGATTCATCGCGTCGTCCGTGGGAAAGCCAATCAAGTCTGCCGCGGTTACAACCGTGGGGATCGGGCGTTTAACATCACAGTCTCGATGAGAGGATAGGGGTATGTCGCCTCTTTGCCATCTGTGCCCACTAACTCGCGCTAATAGTGCCGCTCTGCGATCAGGGCGCGCCAGTCGACACGCCCCAGCTGTCGAGCATTGGGCAGGTTTCGGAGCGGAGGCGCCGTTCCAGCGACCGTTGCAAGACACACGCGAACGTCTCAGACTGGCCGCCAACCGACGGATGCGGCCGACGGTTGCCGACCCGGAGTAGTCAGCCAAGATTCTCGAAAGCGGTCGTTCAGTGAAGCACGTCTAAACGAATAATCACATCATATTCACCCCAGAGTTTGCGTCACAAGCTGGCTGGCTATTTGGCGAAACACATCACGAAGGATTTCGCCTCGCATAAGCTCAACGAAAAGCGCTACTGGACCAGTCGCGGGGTTATCGTGCCGGAGGTGATGCCGATTGATTACATCCTGAGTGACGATCCAGCGACGGCGCTTAAGGTCGCATTTGACGCCGCTCGTCTTGTCGGTGCGTCGCTGGAGCGGTGTGAGATGTTCTGGCGTCAGGAATTAGGCGCGCTCTAGTTATCGACTCGGGAACGTGTCAGCCCATTCGCCCCGACTCAAGCCGCAGTATTCGGGTCGGCTTCACCGTCGTCGAGCGCGAACGTATCGACGAGGCGCCTGGAGAACAACACACCGAACTTCCCTCTCCCTTCGTCGAGAGCAAGGTTGCGTTGCTCAGACACTCGTTCGATGTGATCGCGTGTCACCGGGGTCAGGTGGGTCTTCAGTTGAGCCACCATGTTGTTTACGACCTGGACTTCATTTGCCAGACGGTGCAGTCCAACAGCTTGAATATCAACCCCAACCGTGCGCTCCCATAGCGATCGGTACTGCTTGAAGACGGGAACGGTGCCGTGGAAATAGACCTCGTTGAATTTGAGTTGCTCAAGCACAACATTGCCATGAAGCAAGTTGTTTCTCTCATTCACCAGCGTGTGATACGCCTTGAATGCTGCGTGCTCGTAGTCCACCTGGGATTCGAAGCCCAGGCAGGTCACCGACAGGTTCATGATCCTAATATCGATTGGTTGGCGGATCGTGTTGTCTCGCAGCCTCTGATTGGACTTTAGCTCGGGCCGCATGAGGGCGAATAGCAGGAGATTGACGAAAGCTTCGGCCATTACCGGGAGCATCGATCGGATGCCGAAGCACAGGCCAAGGCCCTTCGAATACCTAGTGGTTACGTCAGACCAGTCGGTGTTAAGCACCTGCTGGACGCTTGCGATGTCCGGCATTGCGTCGTCTTCGGGTCGAAGGTTCAAAGCGTTGAGTTCGCGGAGGAGCGAGTCGACTGAACTGCGGATTCGCTGATACGGATTCACGAATTCGGTCCAGTCCTCGAGCGACTTTCGCACCTGAGCCATCTGCTGGCCGTGACTCGCGAAGTCAGCCTTGATCTGGGTGGCGAGATCTGGCATGTCTGCCTGGCTGATGCCAGAGACGTCAATAAGGATGACCGCGGTTCGGAAGTTCATTCCCTGGAACAGCACCCAGCCAGTAGACGCCCGTAGCATCCACTCCCAATGGATCAGGTTCTCCGAGCTGTCATTCCGCAAGAGATTTTGCGGGCCATTCGGAACACCGAATCGAGCGCGGAAGTAGCAGTACAGATCGCTTGGCGCGACTTCGTTTCTGAGAGCAAGAAACGTCGATTTCGGCTCTCGATTCTTGCGCTGCAACTCAGCGAGGATCTCGGTGAGCGGCGGGCAGTCGAGATCAGCAACGAAATTGGCGGGAAGTGACATAGCAACTCGTCGACGGTGGAAGGATGCCAGGAACGGGTGCGGCGCGGTTAAAACAACGGCAGTCTACGCTTTGCGGAGCGTCCGTTCGTGGCCGTACACGGAAATTCGCCCATCAGCCTGATTGAAGGTTGGCTACGCAATCGTTGATTGCCTGTGCGAACACCCGCCAACCCGATTCCTTCCAGTTGTTCGCGGAAATCGACGCCGAAGCTGAAAGCCGGACGGCCAGCCGCACCATTTTCCGCGTCAGGAAAACCCTGATCGACTCGGCAGACCGTCGGTTTCAGGCCATTTTCCCGCCGCCACGAGCCGCCGCATTGCGCCCCCGTCCGAACGGTACCCCGCACCCGCACGACCGCGCCCCATCAAGCTTCTCAGCCCGCATACCTAGCCAAAACAGGTATGGCGCGCCGCAGTATTCAGCGTGATGAGCGTGAATTCAATACCTGTCAGGTATCAAAAATCCCGCCTAAAAGTATTGGACGCTCCATCTGGCCGGGACGTATAAATCGCCTCAAGAACTTCACCCCCACCGCGTGCCCCATGTCCTCCGTCACCATCGAACGTATCGAAACCCGCCTCGTCGACCTGCCGACGATCCGCCCGCACAAGCTGTCGGTGGCCACGATGCACGGCCAGACGCTGATGCTCGTGAAGGTGTTCTGCAGCGACGGTGTGACGGGCTTCGGCGAAGGCACGACGATCGCCGGCATGGCCTATGGCCCGGAGAGCCCCGAAGCGATGAAGCTCGCGATCGACGCGTACCTCGCGCCGGCGATCGTCGGCAAGGATGCGACGCGCATCCAGACACTGATGGCGTTCCTCGGCAAGCTGGCTAAAGTAAATCACTTCGCGAAAAGCGCGCTCGAAACCGCGCTGCTCGACGCGCACGGCAAGCGGCTCGGCGTGCCGGTGAGCGAGCTGCTCGGCGGGCGCCGGCGCGATCGCCTGCCGGTCGCGTGGACGCTCGCGTCGGGCGACACTGCCACCGACATCGCCGAAGCCGAGCGCATGCTCGACCAGCGCCGCCACAACGTGTTCAAGCTGAAGATCGGCGCGAAGGCGCCCGAGACGGATATCCGGCACGTGGCCGAGATCAAGAAGGCCATCGGCGATCGCGCATCGGTGCGCGTCGACGTGAACATGGCGTGGAGCGAAACTCAGGCCGCGCGCGCGATTCCGGCGCTGGCCGATGCCGGCTGCGAACTGGTCGAGCAGCCGGTGGCCTCGGCCGCGGCGCTGGCGCGCCTGATGCGCCGCTTCCCGGTCGCGCTGATGGCCGACGAAATCCTGCAGGGCCCCGACAGCGCATTCGAGATCGCGAAGCATCACGGCGCGGACGTGTTCGCGATCAAGATCGAACAGAGCGGCGGCCTGTTCGCCGCGCAGCGCGTGGCCGCGATCGCGGACGCGGCCGGCATCGAGCTGTACGGCGGCACGATGCTCGAAGGCGCGTTCAGCACGGTGGCGTCCGCGCACCTGTTCGCGAGTTTCGCGAACCTGCAGTGGGGCACCGAACTGTTCGGGCCGCTGCTGATCACCGAAGAGATCCTGACGCAGCCGCTCGATTACAGCGACTTCGAACTGACCGTGCCGGACGGCCCCGGTCTCGGCATCGAACTCGACGAGGACAAGGTCAGGCGTTTCACCCGCGACGGACTCACCCGCGTCGCGCGGTAACCCGAGTCACGCACCGCCGTCATTCCCCCAAATACACGTGGAGACATCATCATGAGCGTCAAAGTTTTCGAAACCCGGGAAGTGCAGGATCTGCTGAAGGCCGCGTCGAACGCGGGCGCGGACAACCCGAAGGGCGGCAACGCGCGCACGCAGCAGGTCGTGCTGCGGCTGCTCGGCGACCTGTTCAAGGCGATCGACGATCTCGACATCACGCCCGACGAAGTGTGGGCCGGCGTGAACTACCTGAACAAGCTCGGCCAGGACGGCGAAGCGGCGCTGCTCGCGGCCGGCCTCGGCCTCGAGAAGTTTCTCGACATCCGGATGGACGCCGAGGACGAAGCGCTCGGCCTCGACGGCGGCACGCCGCGCACGATCGAAGGGCCGCTGTACGTCGCCGGCGCACCGGTGCGCGACGGCGTCGCGAAGATCGACCTCGATGCGGACGACGGCGCGGGCCCGCTCGTGATCCACGGCACGGTCACCGGTGTCGACGGCAAACCGGTGGCCGGCGCGGTGGTCGAGTGCTGGCATGCGAACTCGCACGGCTTCTACTCGCACTTCGACCCGACCGGCAAGCAGAGCGACTTCAACCTGCGCGGCGCGGTGAAGACGGGCGCAGACGGCAAGTACGAATTCCGCACGCTGATGCCGGTCGGCTACGGTTGCCCGCCGCAGGGCGCGACGCAGCAGCTGCTGGACAGCCTCGGCCGCCACGGCAACCGCCCGGCGCACGTGCACTTCTTCGTGACCAGCGACGGCCACCGCAAGCTGACGACCCAGTTCAACATCGACGGCGACCCGCTGATCTGGGATGACTTCGCGTATGCGACCCGCGAAGAACTGATCCCGCCCGTCACCGGCAAGACCGGCGGCGCCGCGCTCGGCCTGAAGGCCGACGCTTACCAGGACATCGAGTTCAACTTCGTCCTGACGCCGCGCGTCGAGGGCAAGGACAACCAGATCGTCGAACGCCTGCGCGCTTCCGCCACGGCATAACCGCCCGACGGCTCGGCGGCGCGCAGGCGCCGCCGCCGGCCGGGTTCCCGCGAGATTCAACCGATTACCGATGCGAGCGTGCTTGCAGAACGCGGCACGCGCATGGGAGGAGCCATCATGTCCGCCACGATCGACCAAGCCAACGACCTGGATCACCTGCTCGCCACCGCCGTGCAGGACGACAAGGAGGCCGGCGTATTCCGCTGCCGCCGCGACATCTTCACGAACGCCGAGCTGTACGAGCTCGAGATGAAGCACATCTTCGAAAGCAACTGGGTGTACCTGGCGCACGAAAGCCAGATTCCCGACAACAACGATTACTACACGACGTGGATCGGCCGCCAGCCGATCGTGATCACGCGCGACAAGACCGGCGAGCTGCACGCGGTCATCAACGCCTGCGCGCACAAGGGCGCGATGCTGTGCCGCCGCAAGCACGGCAACAAGGGCAGCTTCACGTGCCCGTTCCACGGCTGGACCTTCTCGAACACCGGCAAGCTGCTGAAGGTGAAGGACGAGAAGACGACGGAATACCCGGTGCAGTTCAACACGCACGGTTCGCACGATCTGAAGAAGGTGGCGCGCTTCGCGAACTATCGCGGCTTCCTGTTCGGCAGCCTCGGCGCCGACGTGCTGCCGCTCGAGGACTACCTCGGCGAGGCGCGCGTGATCATCGACCAGATCGTCGACCAGGCGCCGAACGGGCTCGAGGTGCTGCGCGGCAACTCGTCCTACATCTACGAAGGCAACTGGAAGATGCAGATGGAGAACGGCTGCGACGGCTACCACGTCAGCACCGTGCACTGGAACTACGCGGCGACGATGGGCCGCCGCAAGGAAGACGGCACCAAGGCCGTCGACGCGAACAGCTGGAGCAAGTCGGTCGCGGGCGTGTACGGCTTCGACAACGGCCACATCCTGCTGTGGACGAAGACGATGAACCCGGAAGTGCGGCCCGTGTACCAGCATCGCGATGAAATCAAGGCGCGCGTCGGCGACGTGCAGGCCGACTTCATCGTCAACCAGACGCGCAACCTGTGCGTGTACCCGAACGTGTTCCTGATGGACCAGTTCAGCACGCAGATCCGCGTGGTGCGGCCGCTCGGCGTCGACAAGACCGAGGTCAGCATCTTCTGCTTCGCGCCGAAGGGCGAGAGCGAAGCCGACCGCACGACCCGCATCCGCCAGTACGAGGATTTCTTCAACGTGACGGGCATGGGTACCGCCGACGATCTCGAGGAGTTTCGCGCGTGCCAGGCCGGTTATGCGGGCATCACGGCGATGTGGAACGACCTGTCGCGCGGCGCGCCGCTGTGGGTCGACGGGCCCGACGAGAACGCGAGGAAGATGGGGCTGAACCCGCGCATTTCCGGCGAGCGCAGCGAGGACGAAGGGCTGTTCGTGTGCCAGCACGAACATTGGGTGAATGTGATGCGCGATGCGCTGAAGAAGGAACGCGGGGAGGTGGCAGCATGAGCTTCGATTACCGGACTGTCTGCGCCGCGCTGTATCGCGAAGCGCGCCTGCTCGACGATCGCCAGTGGGACGAGTGGCTGACCTGCTACACGGAGGACGTCACGTACTGGATGCCCGCGTGGGACGACGACGATCGGCCGACCGACGATCCGCAAAGCCAGATCTCGCTGATGTATTACGCAGACCGCGGCGGCCTCGAGGATCGCGTGTTCCGGATCAAGACCGAGCGCAGCGGCGCATCGACGCCCGAGCCGCGCACCAGCCACAACGTGACGAACGTCGAGGTGCTGGCCGAACGCGAGAACGAAGTGGACGTGCGCTACAACTTTCACACGCTGAACCACCGCTACCGCGTGACCGATCACTTCTTCGGCACGATGTTCGTCACGTTGCGCAACGCGGGCGATGAGCTGCTGATCTCGTACAAGAAGATCGTGCTGAAGAACGACTACATCCGGCAGGTGCTCGACGTCTATCACGTCTGACGCTGTTGTTTTGTCATGAAAGGAAGTGGAGGTGACGCCATGTCCAGCTACAAGATTGCACTGAATTTCGAGGACGGGGTAACCCGCTTCATCGATTGCAAGGCCGGCGAGAAGGTTCTCGACGCGGCCTTCCGCGCGAAGATCAACCTGCCGATGGATTGCTCCGACGGCGTGTGCGGCACCTGCAAGTGCCGCGCCGAGAGCGGCCGCTACGATCTCGGCGACGACTACATCGACGACGCGCTCACCGAAGACGAAAAGGACGGCGGCCTCGTGCTGACCTGCCAGATGGTGCCGCAAAGCGATTGCGTGATCGCGGTGCCGACGTCGTCGGTCGCGTGCAAGACGGGCCAGAGCGGGTTCGCGGCCACGGTGACGAAGGTCGAGCAGCACAACGATGCGGCCGTCGTGCTCGAACTCGACGTCGGCACGGCCGCGCCCGTGTTCCTGCCGGGCCAGTACGTGAACATCGACGTGCCGGCGAGCGGCCAGCACCGTTCGTATTCGTTCTCGTCGGCGCCGGCCGATGCGAAGGTGAGTTTCCTGATCAAGAAGATCCCCGGCGGCGTGATGAGCACGTGGCTCGAATCGGCGCGGCCCGGCGACACGCTCGAACTGCACGGGCCGCTCGGCAGCTTCTACCTGCGCGACGTGCAGCGGCCGCTGCTGTTCCTGGCCGGCGGCACGGGGCTCGCGCCGTTCCTGTCGATGCTCGAAGTGCTCGCGCGCAGCGGCTCGCAGCAGAAGGTGCACCTGATCTACGGCGTGACGCGCGATCTCGACCTCGTGCTCGTCGATGCGATCGAAGCGTATGCGGCGAAGCTGCCGAACTTCAGCTTCGCGACGGTCGTGGCCGACGCAGCGTCGAGCCATCCGCGCAAGGGCTGGGTCACCCAGCACATCCCGGCCGATGCGCTGAACGACGGCGACGTCGACGTGTATCTGTGCGGGCCGCCGCCGATGGTCGACGCGGTGCGCAAGTATTTCGACGACGAAGGCGTGAAGCCGAACAGCTTCCACTACGAGAAGTTCACCCCCAACGTCACTGCAAAGGCGGCATGATCATGCAGCGATTCTCAGGCAAGGTCATCGTCGTCACGGGGGCCGCGCAGGGCATCGGCCGCGGCGTCGCGCTGCGCGCGGCAGCCGAAGGCGGCAGGGTGCTGTTCGTCGATCGCGCGGATTTCGTCGCCGAGGTCGCGGCCGAAGCGACGGGCGGCGAGACGGCCGGGTTCGTCGCGGATCTCGAAACCTACGACGGTGCGCATGCGGCGATCGCGCACGCGGTGCAGACGTTCGGCGGTATCGACATCCTGATCAACGGCGTGGGCGGCGCGATCCGCATGCGGCCGTTCGCCGAATTCGAGCCCGCGCAGATCGACGCGGAAATCCGCCGTTCGCTGATGCCGACGCTCTATACGTGTCATGCGGTGCTGCCGCACCTGCTCGCGCGCGGCGGCGGCACGATCGTCAACATCTCGTCGAACGCGACGCGCGGGATTCGCCGCGTGCCGTACTCGGCGGCGAAAGGCGGCGTCAATGCACTGACGTCGGCGCTCGCGATGGAATATGCGGAACACAACATCCGGGTCGTGGCCACCGCGCCGGGCGGCACCAGCGCACCGCCGCGCCGCGTGCCGCGCAATGCGGCCGGCGACAGCGAACGGGAACAGGCGTGGATGGGCGAAGCCGTGCGCCAGGTCACGGAATCGACGTATCTCAAACGCTACGGCAGCCTCGACGAGCAGGTCGCGCCGATCCTGTTCCTCGCCTCCGACGAGGCGAGCTACATCACCGGCACGGTGCTGCCGGTCGCGGGCGGCGATACGGGTTGAGTCGTGCGTCGTCGCGCCGCCTGGCATGTGTCCAGGATGTTCATCGACAACCCATCCATCTATCCACCCACCAACCGGCCGGCGCGAAGACGCCGGCCACGGAGACTCCCATGCGTGATCGCAAAGCCATCGTTCCGGCGGGAATGGCAGCGGTGTACGAGAAGATCGGCTATGCGCCCGGCCTGAAGGTCGGCGATACGCTGTACGTATCCGGCCAGATCGGCCGCGATGCGGCGATGCAACTCGTCGAGGATCGTGAAGCACAGATCGTGCAGGCGTTCGAGAATCTGAAGCAGGTACTGAACGCGGCGGGTGCATCGTTCAGCGACGTGGTCGACCTGACGACCTTCCATACCGACATGCGCGACCTGCCGTTGTTCATGCAGGTGCGCGACCGCTACCTCGATGCCCACCCGAAGCCGGCGTGGACGGCGGTCGGTGCGCACATGCTGGGCGGCGCGCCCGGCTATATCGTCGAGATCAAGGCGGTGGCCGTGTTGCCGGCGTGACGCTTGCCGGCACGGAGCGAGAGACGTCGCGATCCACCGGTCAATCCTGACGAAATGCTTTCTCGCGACGTCGGGCGTGCGTCGTTGCGCCGCGGTCGGCGACAAGTCGCGCGAGTTCGTTTATGGTGCGAGGGAACGCAGCGTCATCTCTTTCCTTCCGTCGAGAATCCGCGATGAAATGCCTGCCACGCGCCGTCTTTGCCGCCTTCGCTTTCACCGTCGCGCAAGCCGCGCTCGCCCAGGCGCCCGCCACGGTGCGGCTCGAAGACATGACCTGGACCGAGCTGCGCGACAGCATCCGGGCCGGCAAGACCACCATCCTGATCCCGGTCGGCGCAACCGAGCAAAGCGGGCCGTACGTCGCGCTGGGCAAGCACAATGCGCGGGTCGCGGTACTGTCCGAGCGGATCGCGCGAGGCCTCGGCAACGCGATCGTCGCCCCCGTCATCGCCTATGTGCCCGAGGGCGGTTATGCGCCGCCGACGTCGCACATGCGCTTTCCCGGCACGATCACCGTGCCCGACGACGTCTTCGAAAAGACCCTCGAGTCCGCCGCCAACAGCTTCCGGGTCCATGGCTTCACGAACATCGTGTTCCTCGGCGACCACGGCGGCTACCAGAACGACATCCGGCAGTCGGTCGCGCGGCTGAACAAGTCGTGGGCCGGCACGGGCGCGCGCGCGTTCGTGCCGGCCGAGTATTACGGCACCAGCTCCGACGGTTACGACCACCTCCTGCGCGAGCACGGTGTGCCCGCCGCGGACATCGGCACGCACGCGGGGCTGGCCGATACGTCGCTGCTGCTGGCGGTAGCGCCGGGCATGGTCAGGGTCGACAAGCTGCGCAACGCCGCGAAGCCGGGCGCCGTCGACGGCGTCTACGGCGGCGATCCGCGTCATGCGAGCGTCGAACTCGGCCGGCTGGGCACCGACGCGATCGTGTCGCGCACCGTCGACGCGATCAGAAAGGAAACCGCCGGCCGCTGACGCCGCCGCGCCATTGCGCCGCCTTTGCCGTCGTTCCATGCCATCGAACCGGGACATCGTCATGCAACCGCGCCTTCGCCTTCATATCCGCTTCCCCCGTCCCGCGATCGTCGTCGCGGCTGCGCTGGCCAGCTTTTGCGCCCAGGGTGCGATCGCGGCGTCCGCCGTCGCGGCCGTACCCGGCATGCCGCCCGTGATCAACCCGGACAACCTGTACGGCGAGGCCCAGGCCGGCCGCATGAGCGCGGTGGTGGCGGGCGCGCTGCCGCGCATCTATGTGCCGAACCTGCGATCGAACGACGTCTACGTGATCGACCCGGCCACGTACAAGGTCGTCGACCGGTTTGCCGTCGGCCGCAGCCCGCAGCACGTCGTGCCGGCGTGGGACCTGCGGACGCTGTGGGTCGCCAACAATGCGGAAGGGCGCACCGACGGCAGCCTGACGCCGATCGATCCGAAGACGGGCAAGCCCGGCCCGGCAGTGCGCGTCGACGATCCGTACAACATGTATTTCACGCCCGACGGCAAGGAGGCGATCGTCGTGGCCGAGGCGCATGCGCGGCTCGACTTCCACGACCCGGGCACGATGGCGCTGAAATCGAGCCTCGAGGTGCCGCAATGCAAGGGCATCAACCATGCGGACTTTTCGATCGACGGCCGGTATGCGCTCTTCACGTGCGAGTTCGGCGGCAAGCTCGCGAAGATCGACCTGGTGAATCGCAAGGTGCTCGGCTACCTCGAACTCGACCGGAAAGGGATGCCGCAGGACATCCGCGTGTCGCCGGACGGCAAGCTGTTCTATGTCGCCGACATGATGGCGGACGGCCTATACGTCGTCGACGGCGACCGCTTCGCGAAAACCGGTTTCATCCCGACCGGCGTCGGTACGCACGGGCTGTATCCGAGCCGCGACGGCACGAAGCTCTATATCGCGAATCGCGGCTCCAATCTCGTCCACGGGCCGCGCCACGGCAAGGGCAGCGTATCGGTGCTCGACTTCGCGACGCGCAAGGTGGTCGCGAACTGGCCGATCCCCGGCGGCGGCAGCCCCGACATGGGCAATGTCAGCGCGGACGGCAAGACGCTGTGGCTGTCAGGCCGCTTCGATGACGTCGTCTACGCGATCGACACCACGAGCGGCACGGTTCGATCGATTCCCGTCGGCATGGAGCCGCACGGCCTGACGGTGTGGCCGCAGCCGGGGCGCTATTCGCTGGGCCATACCGGCAACATGCGGTAGGGCGGCGGACGGTCAGTGCGCGCGGTCGTGCGCTCGCGTGCCACGACAGCGCGCACGCGCTGCGGCACGTCACTCCCACGCGTGCTTGCTGAACTGATAACCCTTGCAGCGGATCGTCTTGATGCGCTTCGGTTCCGTCAGGTCGTCGCGCAGCTTGCGGCGCAGCTTGGAGATGCGGCCGTCGATCGAGCGGTCGAAGCCGTCGAACTCGATTCCGCGTAACAGCTGCGTCAGGTCTTCCCGGCTGACCACTTCGCCGGCGCGGCAGACGAGGGCCCACAGCAGGTCGAATTCGGTCGAGGTCAGGCGCGGCGCGCTGCCGTCGGGAAGGCGAATCTTGCGATCCGCGCGGTCGATCGAAAACTTGCCGAACTCGAATCGCTGCGGCGATGCCGGCGCGCCGTCGACGGGGCGCAAGCGCATCCGTCGCAGGTGGGCCTTGATCCGCGCGAGCAGGATGCGCGGCTCGACCGGCTTGCGGAGAAAGTCGTCCGCGCCGAATTCCAGGCCGAGCAACTCGTCGAACTGCTCGTTGCGGGCCGTCATCATGATGACGATGCCGTCGTACTGCATGCGTGCGTCGCGGCAGATCTCGAAGCCGTCCTTGCCCGGCAGGTTGATGTCGAGCAGCACCAGGTCGGGGCGGCGCGCGACGATCGTGGACACGGCGTCGGTGCCGTCGAACAGCGTGTCCACCTCGTACTGATGCATGCGCAGATAGTCTGCGATCAGCGAGGACAATGGGACGTCGTCTTCGACGAGCAGGATTCGGATGGGCATCGCTAAACGAGGGGGCGAAACGGGAAAGTGGCGAGCGCTCAGGCCCGTCCGAACATGGGGAAGCCGAAGTGACGCGCATGATACTGAGAAACATTCCGGCAGAATGTGGCGAAATCTGCATCGTTCGGTCAGTCTCGCCGCGGGCGGGGCGTCGTCGTGTTGCAGGAACGCGAATGCACGAAGGGGCGATGTCGTGTTTAGTTGAACGACGCGATGTACGCGTAAACACGTTCGGAGCGGTATCCGGCGTGCAACCGGCTGAAATACCGGGCGGGAGGTCGTTCGTGCGGAAACGTTTGCGAAGTCGCCGCGCATGCGGGCGGCGCGCACGGTCGCCAGAGCAAAACCGGTAAAGATTGCTCTACATATCATTACAAAATATTACCTGCCGGGTGGCGTGCGGCCCGCCGTATCGGCGCGGAAGATTGCCTTCGCGCTACCGTCGGATCGCCTTGCGCAACCGCCTCACCTCCTGCTCGGACACCGGCGCCGCGCGATTGCCCCACGCGCCGCGCACATAGCTGACCACCGATGCGATCTCGCTGCTCGTCAGCGTGCCACGCATCGACGGCATCCGGCGCATCAGCCCCGGCTCCCCGGGAGCCGGGCGGGCGCCTTCCACGACGATGCGGATTGCGCTGGTCGGGTCGGCCGCGAGCACGGCTGAATTCCCCGCGAGCGGCGGCCCGTGATCGCGCACACCGGTACCGGCCGCACCGTGGCAGCGCGCGCAGAAGCCCGCATACACGCCGGCGCCGGGCGCCTGTTGGCCGCCTTCCGGACGCGGGCCGGCCGCCGTCAGCCGCGGGGTGCCGATGCCCAGCGGATTCGTGGCGGCGGTCGGGCGCGCCGGCAGCGATTTCAGATAGACGGCAATCGCTCGGCGATCGGCGTCGGTGAGCAGCGCGGTACTCTCGCCGACCACGGGTGCCATCGCGCCGAACACCGCGCCGCGCACCGCATGACCGTCACGAAGGAAGGCGGCGATATCGTCCACCGACCAGCTGCCGAGGCCGTCGGCGTCCGCGCCGGTCAGGTTCGGCGCGAACCAGTGGTCGTTGATGCCGCCGGTCAGGAAGGCGGCGCTGCGCTCGTCGTAGCCGCGTTCGTTGAAGCCGGGGCCGCGCGGCGTATGGCACGCGCCGCAGTGGCCGGGCCCCTGCACGAGATACGCGCCACGGTTCCATTCGGCCGATTGCGACGGCTGCGGCACGAACCGGTCGCGGTTGGCGAACGCGGCGCTCCAGAGCGCGAGTGCCCAGCGCTGGTCGAACGGAAACGGCAACTGCGTGAGCCTGGCGACGTTCGGGGATGGCGCGACGCCGCGCATGAAATACGCGTACAGCGCACGCACGTCGTCGTCGCTCAGGCGGGCGAACGACGGGTACGGCATCGCGGGATACAGCCGGCCGCCGTCCGCGCGTACGCCGCGCCGCAGTGCATCGTCGAACTGGCGCAGCGTGTAGTTGCCGATCCCGTGTACCGGGTCCGGCGTGATGTTCGGCGCATAGATTGGCCCGAACGGCGAATTCACCGGCTGGCCGCCCGCATACGGCGTGTGATCGGCCGCGTCGTGACATGCCGAGCAGTCGCCGGCGCGGGCGAGGTAACGGCCGCGCGCGATCGTCGCGGTGTCGGTATCGGCGGCAGCGGCCGCGACGGCTGCGACGGCCGGGCGGCGGGTTCGGGCGTCCGGCACCGGGCCCGGCGGCGCGGATGCACCAGAGGCACCAGAGGCACCAGAGGCACCAGAGGCACCAGAGGCACCGGCCGAGCGCACCGGCGCAAGCCGTGGATCGTCGTTCGCGCGCGCCGCCATCGCCGCGCTGGCAGCGGGCACCGATTCGCGAATCCGCGTGAAATGCCAGTCATTCGAATCGGCGTCGGGCTCGATCGTCGGCGCGGACGCCGACGACGCGGCTTGTGCCGTATTGTCGTTCGTCCCCTTCTCGTCGTGCGGGCCGCAGCCCGCGAGCGCGGCGCATATCGCAAGCGCGACGCCGGTGCGGCGGCCCGGCACGCGAAGCCGCGCGAACCCGGGCGGCTTCGGATTCGGAATCAGGATCAGTGCCATGGAGTGCAGGGCCCCACGAAAGCCGTGACGATCCCGGTGAACATGAGACCGATCACGAAGCCGAGCGCGGCGAGCATCCCGCAGCGCGCGAGAAAGCGCGTGCTGTCGTCGCGTGCCATGGCGGGCGCATCGGCATCGTGCCGGTGTCGCCATGCGTGTGCGAGCCACGTCGCGCAGGCCGCGGCCAGCGCAAAAGCGCCCGCTGCGATCAGCGCGAGCCACGCGCCAACATGTGCCCAGCGCGGCACGGCCTGCTCGATGCCGAACGGATAGCACGCGGTGGAGGCGAGCGTTTCGGACACCAGCATTTGCGCGAACCACAGCGCGGGGGCGCCGACGAGGCCGGCCGCGATCGCGAGCCACGGTGTCCACGAGCGTCGCGCGCCGTTCATCCCGGGCTCCTGAGCCAGTGAGGCGACACGTACAGTGCCGTGAAGATGAACAGCCACACGAAGTCGACGAAATGCCAGTAGAGCCCGCCGACTGTCAGTGCGACGCGCCGTTCGCGGCCGAAGAAGCCTGCGGCCGTCCAGCCGGCGAGCAGCGCGAGGATCGCGAGACCGGCCACGACGTGCGCGAGGTGGAACCCGGTGATCGTGAAGTACAGGCTGCCGTACAGATGCGCGGTGGGGCCGTACGGGTGGCCGCGCCATTCGTGCAGCTGGACGAGCGCGAACGCGGTGCCGAGCACCAGCGCGACGACGAGCATCGCGACCGCGCGCGGCCGGCTGCCGGCCCGCAGCGCGCGCTCGGCGAGCCACACGAACACGCTGCTCGACAGCAGCAGGACCGTATTGGCGGCCGCGAGCCCGATCTTCGGCATGCCTTCGGGCGGCCACGGCGCGGAAGATTGCGACTGCAGGTAGAAGTAGCAGAACAACAGGTAACCGAACAGCCCGGCCTCGGTCACGATCAACGTGAGCACGCCCCACCAGCCGCCCGCGCGTTCACCGCAACTGCCGACCGGCAGCGGCTCGATGCACGCGGCCGGCGCGCCGCGCGGCATCGTCGCGGAGGGCGGTTCGTCCGGGTGACGCCCG
>NZ_ASSI01000063.1:0-133994 GCF_000466765.1 Burkholderia sp. AU4i
CGCGCCGGCCGCGGTCGAGGCACGCCGCAAGGCGCGCCCCGGCTGGCCCCATGCAAACCGCCTGCGCAACCGTACATGCGGCATATGCGCGCCGCTGCACATTGGGCGCCAGCGCCCGCGCGTTCGCCGCGGCGCAGGCCGGCGACACGACTTGCGGTCGATGCATCGCACCGGCTGAGCGGGCAAGCGGCCGGCACGGCACGGGGCCGTGCAATGGCTGCTCACCGCGCAACGTCGGCAGCGCCTGCCGCACGCCGTGCCCTTACGACGACGGCGCGGCAACGGTGAGCCTGCCGTGACCTTGCCGATCCGCATCGGCGCCACCGCGCGCCGTCACGCATCACCACGCGCCGTTCCACACGGTCGCAATGACAATGATTCCTGCGGGGAATGCACTTCAGACGGGGCCAACGACAACACCAATGCGGAAAGCGGACGGGGTGACATGCACCCCGCCCGTCCTCCAAGGCAGCCGACGGCTGCCTACCCTCGTGCCAGAGAGTTCTCGGCCGGATGACGCGCCGTGCATCGCACGTCGCGGCTCCGGAAAATGATGTGACGCCTGTGAACGCACCGTCGATCACGGCCTTCGACGCTCGCGCGGCTGCGCGGTGCATGCACGACAGACCGGCCGCGTGGCCGGTTGTTCCGTCAATGTCTCACGCGATACTTGCGCCATTTCTGATGCAGATCAAACCAGGCCGGTTTCGGTCTCGACGCCGCGCGATTTACTCGGTACCACGCACGAGCAGCACGGGCACCTGGGCGAGATGCGCCACGCGACGCGCGACGCTGCCGATCAGCCAGGCGGCGATGCCGCGCCGGCCGTGCGTGCCGACCACCAGCAGTTCGGCACGCCAGTGCACGGCGTCGCGCATCAGTGCGTGGGCCACGTCGTCGCTGGTCGGGCGGGTTTCGACGATACTGCGCTTGGTCGGGTTCCCGGTCGCATGGAACAGCGGGCCGATCTTCGCGAGTGCATCCTCGCCCTCCGCGCGATAGGCATCCTCGAGCGCGCGCACCGGCACGATATCCGTCAGACGAACCGCGCGATCGATCACGTATGCCGCGTACAGCAACGTTGTCGGCGTCGCGAAGCCGAGCCCGACGCGCACCGCGTGCAGCGACGGCTCGCTGCCGTCGACCGCGAACATCAGCCGCTGCAGGCCGCCATTCGACGGCAGCGCATAGGCGGCCGGCACGATCAGCAGCGCGCAGCGCGCGCGTGTCGTCAGCGTGTCCGACATCGCGCCTTCGACGAGCCGCAGCAGCCCGTGATGCGGATTCGCGCCGACTATCAGCACGTCCGCGCGCCATTCCGACGTGTCGTTCACCAGTGCATCGGCCACCGAGCCGCCCGTCACCGACGTATCGACGATGGCCTGCTCGACCTCGATCCCGCTATCGGCGAACAGCGCGGCGATCCGCTCGTTGACGGCTTGCGCTTCGCGCATCATGTCCTCGCGCGCGGACGTCAGCAGCGCGTCGATGCGCGGGATGTCGGGCAATACGAGGCGGGGGTTGTCGATTGCGCAGACGATGCGCAATCGCATGCCGGGACGCAGCAGCGTGCGCGCATAGCGTGCGGCGGACAGCGATTCGGGCGTCGGATCGACGGCCAGCGCGATCCGCGCAAGCGTCGGGATGGGCTGGGCAGGCTGCATGGCGAAGGCCTCCGTGCGTGCGCGTCGTCGCGGAACGACGACGGGAGCTTCGCGCGGAAGCGGCGCGCGGCGGCCGGATGGCCGCCACGGTCGCGGGGATCGGCGGGTTGCCACGCGAAGCGCGGACAAGCGATGCGTTCAGCATAGAACGTCCGGCCCGCACGTGCATGATCGCGATCAAGGGTCGCACGGGCTCCTGCCCGCGCCGCTTACGACTTCGTCGGCACCGATGCAGCCGAACGGTTCGCGTAGAACAGCGCGTACGCGATGCCGAGCAGCACGATCCACACCGGCCCGATCACGAGCGCGACGCGCGTGTCGGGCGTGAACGCCATCAGCACGACGACCAGCACGAGAAAACCCAGTGCGACGAACGAACCGAGCGGATAGAACGGCACGCGGATCGGCAGGCGCGCGATCTTGTCGGCCGACAGCGTGCGGCGAAAGCGCATCTGTGCGATCAGGATCACGCACCACGTCCAGATCGCGCCGAACGTCGACACCGACGTGAGCCACGTGAACACGTGCTGCGGCGCGAGATAGTTGAGCAGCACGCCGATCAGCAGCAGCGCGACCGAGACGATCACGCCGTACACCGGCACGCCGTTGCGGTTGACCTTGCCGAGCTTGCCCGGTGCCTGGCCTTGCTGCGCGAGGTTGTAGAGCATCCGCGCGGTGCTGAACAGGCCGCTGTTGCACGACGACAGCGCCGCGGTCAGCACGACGAAGTTGATGATGCCGGCGGCAGCCGGGATGCCGAGCCGCGAGAACGTCATCACGAACGGGCTGCCCTGCGTGCCGATCTGGTCCCACGGATAGAGCGACATGATCACGAACAGCGCGCCGATGTAGAAAATCAGCACGCGCCAGAACACCGAGTTCACGGCCTTCGTCAGCGACTTCTCCGGGTTGCACGCCTCGCCTGCCGTGAGACCGAGCATCTCGACGCCCAGATACGCGAACATCACGATCGGCAGCGCGGCGATCACGCCGTTGATGCCGTTCGGCATGAAACCGCCGTGCGCCCACAGGTTCGACAGGCCGATCGCGACACCGCCGTTGCCGATGCCGAACGCGATCATCAACCCGCCGCCGATGATCATCAGCACGATCGTGACGATCTTGATCAGCGCGAACCAGAACTCGAATTCACCGTACAGCTTGACCGCGATGAAGTTCACCGAGCCCATCGCCATGAGCGCCGCGAGCGCCCAGATCCAGTTCGGCACGGAGGGGAACCACATGTGCATGTAGACGCCGACCGCGGTGATTTCCGCCATGCAGGTGACGATCCACACGAACCAGTAGGTCCAGCCGGTCAGGTAGCCGGCCAGCGGCCCGAGGTAGTCGCGCGCGTAGCGGCTGAACGCGCCGGCGACGGGATTGGCGATCGCCATCTCGCCGAGTGCGCGCATGATCAGGAAAATCGCGATGCCGCCCAGCAGGTAGGTCAGCAGGATGGCCGGGCCGGCGACGCGGATCGCGGTGGCCGAGCCGAGGAACAGGCCGACGCCGATCGTCGCGCCGAGCGCCATCAGGTTGATGTGCCGCTCTTCCAGCCCACGGTGCAACTGGTCTTCTGGTTGTTTCAAGTCCGTCTCCTGGCAGCCGTGAACGGGCCGCCGTCATTGTCGATATCAATGCGCGACCGTTCATGCCGAACCCGGCATGCCGAAAACGAAATAATCTCCGCCGTCGTTTTCCGAATAAGAAACGACACGGATACTGCGTCAATCCGATGGGAATCGCCGCGGATTATCCGTATCTTCCGGAACAATCCGGAAAACGGATCGGGCCTTTCACGGAATACGCCCGTGCGGCCCGTGTGACGCGGCTGAGCGCGTAACGGACGGCACCGGGATCAATCGCTTTCGGCGCGAACGAATACGCGTCGAATGTGCGCGATCATGCGCACGCAATATGCAGGCGGGATTATATGGAGGATCAGTGGTTTCACGCCAGTCGATTTTCGTGGAAATCGTGGCGGGTTCCGACTCGCGTGATCGCGACGGCCCATGTCCGTCTGGATCAGTTCGTGGCAAACGCAGGCTCTTAAGGAACCGTTGCGGACTTCACTCATTTGACGTTGCCAGACCACCGCACACCGCGTCCTTCCGAAGGAGATACTGATCTAGTCCGGGAAAGCCAATCCGCTTCCGAACGGAGAATCCGTGTCGCAAATAGAGCGGAAGATTTCGTACCTCGCCAGTCTCAAGGAATACATTCTTGTCTGGCTCGATATCTTGGAGATATGCCAGCGTAGCCCGTAGGAGCGATGCGCCAATTCCGTGACCCTGCATCAGTGGAGAAACGGCGATGAATTCAATCCGACTGCAGTCGTGACATGAGAGTTTTGACTCTACGACCCTCCGGAGCAAGTCAATTCTGTGCAAGGATCGCTTGCCACAACCAGATGCGATCTGATGCCCTAGTTCTGCAAGGCTGGATGTATTTTCCGTAGTTGAACCCGGCGTAAAATAGCTGACGGCAACCAGTGCATCCCGCACCCATACACCGAGAACGGGAAGCGAAGCGTCGTGATGATATTGCAAGTAGCTTCTGAGGTAATTCGTCCGGCGGGCATCGAATCCCGGGGTTTGAGCAGACAGACACCATGCAAGCGTTGGATCACGCGAGAACGCTGCGTCAATCAACGCGATTGATGACTCAAGAAACTGACGGGATAGCGGCACTACTTTCGATTCGGTGAGATACATGATCGAGGCGGTGAACGTTTCTTGCATCGGGAATACAACGACACGCGAGTTGACATTAGCACGGAGTTGAACGTCACAACATCGACCGTCAACCGCGTTCGATCTACCTCACACGTCCACCGACATGACGTGCTGCGACGGAATGAGTAACGGCGGCGCCGGACACTTGCAAACGCACAGATCATCACTCAGCGCTACGCGGCGACCATCTGGCCCGGTCATCGGAATTCGCGGGCCGATGCATTTGATCTTGCCGATCGTCTTGCATACCGGGCAGAACACAGCGTCATCCTCATGCGCGATGTGCCTGCCGTCGAGCGCGAACGGCGTAGCCTTAGCTTGTACCGTTCCGGCCACCGTCGTATGATCGCCGTCGAAAATCATGTATCTCGTCATGATCGTTAGCCGTGTTGTATTTCTCGTCAGGTATCGTACCCAACTGGCTCTGTTCGATGACAGGCGGTGCTCATGCCTTTCTCGAACTGGCACCGACTTCCTGCTTACCGCGAGTACGAGCCAATAACCAACCTCCGGACCGAAACTCTACTCACGTCAATACCTCTTCAAAGCCTCTTCGAGTCTTTGACGGTATTTCGCAGGCACTCCATCATTACCAGCCAATAGCTCTTCAAGTATCAAGCGTGCGTCAATTTTCTCGGTATTTACGTGCCCTTCCACCCACCCATCAAACTTCCCATGAGCAGTAAATTTCCGAAAATAGCTAGCTTTAATCCCGAAAGCAACATTTGCAAGGAGCATTGGAATCCTCCAAGCTAAAGTCAGCAAAGACGTTTGAGGTGTAATCGCATGCTTAAAAATGTTCCCCCGGTCAACACACGAGTCTAGGTTTCCAAGCGCCTCGATGAGCCAGTGTCGCTGCGGTATTACACTCGCAACCATAATGCGATCAACAAGAAAATCCTGAAATCGCAAGTCTCTTTTTATAATTTCTGGGCAAATTCTCTCGCTTGCCCGATGAATTGCTCGAACGCTGGACAAGTTCTGTCCCGCAGCCTCGATAAAGCCATTGTCCTGAAGCGCGACGCACACCGTATTCAAGACAAACGAATCGCAAACACCTGAAATATTTTTCCTGACGATCGCTTCAATCTCACCAGTCATTCTTCCCTCGACGTCGAATATGCAACGCTACCCGTTCTGTTTCTCACTCGGTGACCAGTGCCAGTTTGTCGTACCCCAAGAACTGCCTTCGATCACCGGCATGGTTTCGCCCGCTTCGAAATAGCGACGGCTTCCGGCCTTGGCTGGTGTATGCCACCACCCCGCTTCCGGGCATGTACTGCCGCCCCGCACACTTTGGCGGGCCGGTTCGCGATTCACGGGCGGCGGAACGATAGTCGGCGGCTCAGGGATCGGCGGGGCATCGGGCAAATCGAAGCGTGCTACCCACTTCCGCGCGTTCTTCACATCCGCGCTCGGAAGATCGGGAATATAGGTATGCAGCGCATCAGGCTTGGGATCGCGGAGTGTCCGCAGGACGCTATTCACGAACACGTACGGCTCAGGCAAACCCTCTTCAGGAGCGCCAAGGCGCGGGAAGTCACCCGCACGGATCATCAAGCAAGCATTCGCGCGCTCGACGTGAATATCAGGGCGATCCAGTTTTTCTCGAATCACCGCTTCGCCGCCCAAGCGCTCGATGAACAATTCGCCCAGGATCGTGTACCAACTCACTCCTTTGATGAAACCCCATCGAGCAACCTTAGCACCAGGACGCAGGTAGTCATACTGAGCCGTCATTTCTTCGAGAGAATCGCCCTCATACGAGTTTGCCTCGTAATCTGATTTCTGCAGGTGAGCAGTGCTATCAATATCCAATCCACTGAAACGTTCCGCAAGCGCCCATTCCTGCGGCATGTACCGATTATAATTAAATGCAAGTATCGGTGCTAATCCACCGTAACCAGCACGCACAACGAGTTTCCCGCAGATATATCTCAAAAAATCCTCGTACTGCGCAATTCCTTCACTGGTCGCCATCAAGTTCATTGGTACATTGAACTTCAGATACGACAATCCAGATTCCCTCCCTTTTGCCACGCGCAGCAACCCGTTGGGATGAACATAGTCCTGTGCCAGTGCCGACCCCGTGAGCGTCTTGATGCTATATTCAGCCGCAGTGTCTTGATCCATCGCACTAGACAAAACAACACTCACTTTCAAATGCGGCGGCGAATCGATGATCGCACGGCGAATTTTCTCAATACCCTTGTCGTTCCGCTTCGTAAACTTACCGAGGTCAGTGTCCTTGCCTCCCTTCAGATGCTCACCGAACATTTCGGTGAAGCGGTCGAAGCAGTCGAGGATCGCCTGTCGCACCTCAGGCTGCGAACCACGCTCGAAGAACACCGTACCGATGACACCCGGCAACACACCCATCGAGTTGTCGGCAAGGCGCACGCTCAAATCTTCTTGATAGCGGGAAAGCGCCTGCAACGGCGTCAAGACAGGTTTCGGATCACTCAAAGTCATAATCGGGTCGTCTATTGATCAGTCGGGCATAAATTCAGTCAGTTCGCAGCCAGCGCTGCCACTGCACTCCCACCGCCAAGCACTACGCCAAGCGCCGCAGCAAGGCCCGCGGCAGCTTCCGCGCCAGCCGCGATAATCGCACACAGAGCAGCAAATATCGCAATCAACTCAGGCAACAACAGGATCACGATCGCAACGCCGACCACAATGGCTACCGCTATCGCGGCCCCCTTCAGCATCGTCACGCCGACCTGCGCCCAATCGATATGCGTGAGCACATCCCACGTCATATCGGTCATTTGCACAATTGCCTCCCATCCGGCCTTGAGTTGCGCAGCCGTGTAGCGGAATATTTCGTGCCCTTTCTCGTCAACCCATACCCAAGCGCTATGCGCCTTGTCAGCGACCCACTGACCCGCCGTAAACATCCACGCCGCATGCTGACGCAGGAACGCACTGGTTTCAGCAGACACGTATGAATATCCACGATGAACGGCATCCCAGACAGGGGCGACCGCATGTTCGACCTCTTCGCCGAACTCGTGCGCCTTTTGCCACCAGTCCTCATACCAGACATGGTGCGGGACAGCGGGAACACTGCGGATGGGTACAGTCTGCCGCTCCTTCTCATCATTGGTTTTCGGTGCGGGAACGGGCACGGGCTTGGGGATCTTTTGTAGTTCACCGTTGCAATCGGTCACGTCGATCACGGTCATGCGATTCTTGTATTCACCAGCGATCAGCTTATAGGCTTCTTGCTGAGCCTCACCCAAGGAGTCACCCGGAAACTTTACTTCGACAAGCCGCAACAAATTCGGAACATGGCGGCCGCCCTCGCGATCAATCGTCCCACGCCCCGGCCAAAGAATCGCTTCCTTATCAACAATGATTACATCAGGACGTCGTAGCAGACCGACAGTTGCCCCCGGTGGAAATGGATTCAAACTGCGGCGACGTTCCGCCCCGTAGGGGTTCTCGTTACTTAGGAACGGAATAGGAATACCACCGATCATTGCATCTGCCGGTGTCATATCGAAGCTGACTTCGGCCTTGTACTTAAATATCCACTTCCATTTGAACTCTTCCTCGATGATCATCGGCACACTCATCGCGGATTGCATGAGCAACCGGTGAACGATCGATCCATCGCGCAACTTGACGGGAACGTATTTCGCCGTTTTCAGTGCTTTCTCGACCTTTTCCTGCAAATATCCCTTGGTTCCCGGCGGCAAATATGCGTACTCAGGTACGCGCTCTTTGATCGTCTCGCACGCGCCTGCCGGTTGAAGTGATCCGCCCATTTTGTTCTCCAAGTATCGTCGGCACTCACGTGCGCTCGTCAGGGTCACCCTTCAGGTAATCGGCCCAAATATCAGGCTCTCCACCACCTGCATACTTCCACGGCTCGACATCCTGCTTTTCTTGCTCGAACGCCTTGAGGCTCACACTCTGTGCACTCGGCGTAAAAACCGGCACTGTCTCGCCTAGATCGTTCGTATGGCCGAGCACGGTTCGTCCCGATGGCAGTTTCATTTCGTAGGCGTGTCGAATCATCGGCGTGCCGTCGTTCTCGCTTTTGAGGACGTATTGCGCCTGATACGACGGTTTGAACTGCGGCATCGCGTACGACTCACTGACCGGCCCCGCGAAGCTGAATGACGCGCCCTTGAAGTCAACATTGCCCGGTGCGTGTATCGAGACGTTGCCGCCTTTGATGCGGATCGTCGCACCGCCGCAGTACAGGACTAGCTCCTGATCGGCTGCGATTTCCATCCGGCCGGCCACCGACAACAGTTTCACAAGCTGCTGCGCGATCATTTCAAGATCGCCGTCCCGCGCCAGTATTTCGACCTTGCCTTTGCCCGCCACGGCTTTGATGCCTTGATTACGCGCAAACAGGCTCAGGTGATCAATCGCGGCCGCGTGCATCGATCCGCCCGCAGCGAAATATGAATCCTGGCCGCTGATCCAGTTCGCCTGTTGGTCGGCACTCGCGTGTAGCGACTGATGCGTGGACAGGCCGATACCGGCCGGACTGCCGAGCAGCAACAGCGGCTCAGCGAAGGAGTTGGCGTTACCCGTGCCACCGCCTGCCGTCCGACCTCCGGATGATTCGCCGGATGCCGCTTGCTTCGTTGCGTCGGTGAACTTCGTCAGCGCATCGACACCGAGTTTCAGGCTCTCGGCCTGATGCTGTTCACTTGCGTCCGAAATACTGCCGAGCAGGTCTTTTGAGCGTGTAAGCTGTTCACGCGCTTCGTCAACATCGAGTTGATCACTGTCACGCGACACGGGATGGGCGCTGATCGACACGCCCCGGCTGCCGCGCACAGATGCGTAATGGTCGGCGTGCAACAGCAATCCCGAACCGAGATATCGCCCGCGCGTGTTTCCGCTCTGCTGAATCAAGTATCCCTGCGCGATCGATGCGTAGCTGCTGCCCGTGTAGCTGACGAGCCGTGTACCGCTTTGATTCGTGGCGTCGTCGTGGACGAACGAATTGAACGCGCCCGTACCTCCGAACCCCTGCGACTGGAATCCCGACAGCAGCACATTCGAATGCCACGGAGAAGGTGTCGCGCCGCCGTTGACGCGCCCCAAAATGAACGGTTTGTCGCAATCGTTTGCCCAATAGGCGACCAAAACCCATTCACCGGCCCGTGGCACGTGCACCGAGCCGTAGCCGTTGCCTGTATCGGCCTGCATGGTCGATAGTAGCGGCGACGATGCGAAGGTGCCGTCCGGGTTCTTGCGGTCCCATGCGAAATGCACACGTACCTGGTTCCGCTCGTTCGTCCACGCTTCCGATCCTTGCTGCGTCACGACGATCGCATGCTCGATGGTCATGTTCGGCTTGGAATGCGCGAGCGGGCTGCGATATTCGACACTCGCCTCTTGTGCCTCAACCTCGATGACGAAAAACCCGGCCGTCCCGTCCTGCGGGTGCTCTGGTGTCTTGAAGCGCGTCCCATGTGCTGCCTGCTGCTCGGCCAGCGTTGCGCGCAGACTGCGCGGATATTCCGTCGCCTGTTGACCAATCGACACGTTGTTTTCGATGAACCAACGCACCTCAATGACGAGGAATTCCCGCTTCTTGGGATCGCTTTCGGGGTGACGCGGATGATTGTCCAACGTGAATCGCGATCCGGCATCGAGCCATCGCAGACCGCCGACTCCGAAATAGCGACGCGCACGCGAATCCCACTCTTCAACACGACGACGGGCACGGCCTTCGCCGCTGTCTGAATCCGGATAGCCGTACGCCGTCGGCTGATAAATCGTCATCGGTGCAGCAGGGATGCTGCGCGATTCCGACTGCCGCCCGCCGTCCATTACATATGTCGTGGATTGCAGGGCACTTTCCGTCTGGAAATGGGATGTCGGGCGCTTATAGTCGAACGCACGCGACATATAACTCAGGCTCTGCATGGTCTGCATGACCGCCCACTGAGTGAACCCGTCCGCCTCGTGATCACTGTTCCCGCGATAATATTCGGCCGATTTTGCTTCCGGCATCGACGATACGCGGTCCACGATAACAAGCGTTGTTTTCGGCGGCTCGCCTTCCTTCGTCGGTTCGTGGACCCAACGAAGATACATGCCCTCATCTTCGAGAAGGCGGTACACGAAATGAAGATCGGATTCGCTCTGACGGCACCATGAGCGCACCGCAGGTTCGCGCGTCAGGTCGAACCGGAACCGCCCCTGCAACTGCGAATAGCGGTTGAACACGTCGGAAATGATTTCGCGCGCGTCCTTTTCGAGCCAGCCTTCATCGTTGCGGGTCTTGCTCAGGAAAATCAGCGCGGATGAAAATTCAAGCTGGTACGTTGATACGCTACCGTCACCGCCCAAATATCCAACCTGATGCACGAAACCGTGCACGGGTCGATAGACCGAATCTGCATACAGTGCCGTACGCTGTTGAATCCACAGGGTGACGGGCTGATGCATCAGCGACAGCAGCGCCGTATCGTCACGCAGCGACGCAACGTCGATTGTCCAATGGTAGTCACCGCCCATCCCGGACGATCCGCGTGCCCGCAGCGGGGTCAACGCGTTCTTGCCGAGTGGTGTATCCAGCATCAACAGCCGGTCGTGCTGCAACAACCCGCGATGAACGGCCTCGTACAGGTCGCGATTCTTCAGATCCCTGGGCGCGGGTCGTCTAAGCGCCATTTTTTGTCGTCCTTCTCTCAGGTTCGCTACCGTCAGTGGAACAACGCAAAGACAGTCAGCCGGCGGCGACGTCAGGTCGTTCGGGCACGATTGTAGTTAAAGACTGAGGAATAGTTGCCGACTCGACACGCACTTACGCACGGCCGCCGGAAGCGGCGCGCGCATGCATGCGTCACTCGACCTTGTCGGGAGGCATCGCCAATTGTTACCAAGCGTGCCAAAGGAGGTAGGGACTCCGTCCCTAAGGGGCGGCAAAACAATGGGGCCGGATCGATTTCCAGCGCTATCGCAATTCGTTCGACATGGTCGACCGATACGTTTCTTTTAACCTGATGGATAGAGGTCCGATCCAGCCCGGCGGCGAAACCAAACTCTTCTTGAGATAGCGCCCTTGCAACCCGCTGAACGCGAATGTCGTATGCCAATACATCTCGCAACCAGACGAGTTTGGCTTTCGGATTGGGACCTCTGAGCGCCGCAGGTCAGCTTACCGCCCACCCGAAATTGGGCACGCTTTCTTCGTCACCAACGGCCCCTCTGGGCGTCACTTCGACAGCGTCGCGCGCACCGTATATTCGCCTTCGAGCGCCCCGTGTTCCGGCCGCACGAAATAACGCGACGCGTCGAGATCGGCCGGCATCGGCTCGACCGGGTAGCCGTGCTTTTCCCACGCATCGAGGCCGCCCTTCAGCGCGCGAATGTTGTGGATCATCTTCTTGCGCTGCATCTTCGCGATCAGGCGCTTCGCGGTGGCTTCGTTCGGACACACGCAATAGACGACGATCGGCCGTTTCAGCAATTCGGGGTCGAGCAGGTCCGGCGAATCGAGATCGACCGGCACCGCGCCGGCGATCCGGTACGGTTCGCGCTCGCGAATCGCCTTCGGCCGTGCGTCGAAAATCAGCGGCGGCTCGTCCGACGTCATCATCTCGACGAGCTGCGGCGGCGAGATGCGCACCTGTGCGAGATAACGGCGGAACTGCACGCGGCGCACCCAGCGGTACAGCAGGAACGTGATGAAGATCGCGAGGAACGCGTCGAGGATCGTGCCGCCGCTCGCGCGCACCCACAGCACGAACTGGACGATCTGGTCGTGAATGGCCGCCCCGCCGACCAGCCAGAACGCGGCCCACAGCGACGCGCCGGCCAGGTCCCAGAACAGGAACACGCCGACACCGATCGCGGTCGTGCCGAGCAGCGGCGCCGACACGAGGCCGAGGCCCGGCAGGAACTTGGACAGCACGAGCAGCGGCGCACCGTATCTTTCGAATACGTTACGCGCGAAACGCAGCGTGGTGTCGAGCGACAGCGAGAAGCGCACGAGGCCGTTCAGCAGGCGCCGGCCGCGCGTGCGGCCCATGAAGAACCACAGCGAATCGGCCAGCATCGTCGCGCCGATCGCCGCCGCGAACATGCTGACCCAGGATGCCTGCCCCATTGCCGCCATCGTGCCGCCGAGAATCAGCATCGGCACGGCCGGCACCGGCACGCCGAGCTGCGTGATCAACACGCTCGCAAACACGGCCCACGGGCCGAGCGACGATGGAATAGCGATGGGAAAGTGCCACACGGCGGCGCTCCTGGAAGACATGCGGCCGCGCGACGAGGGCCGTCGGACCGGCTGGGCAGCGGCCGCCGCGGCACGTCCGCAGCCAACCAGTGCATGACGGGCATTCTAAACGGGTTTGGCCGCGATCGCGCGGAACCCGCGCCTTCGGCGCGGGCTTCGGGAGGTTGCCGGCACCGCCGTCGCGCTCAAGCGTCCGGGCGCTGCGCAAGCTGCGCGACGTGTTCCGCGTAGTCGGGAAACGCGGCGGCCAGCGCGGCTGCGTCGGCCAGTTCGAATTCCGCGAACTCGAAACCCGGCGCCACCGTGCAGCCGACGAGCGCGACGTGCTCCGGCGCCGCGCAGCGCGCGCCGAACCAGCTCCCGGCCCGCACGACCGCCTGGAACACGGTGCCCGGATGCGTAAGCGGGTTGCCCAGCCGGTGGATCGTCAAGCCGTCGCGCTCGTCGAGCACCCATACCTCGATCGGATCGCCCGCATAGAAATGCCAGACTTCGTCGGAACGGATCCGATGCCACGACGAGTAAGCGCCGTCGCACAACAGGTAGTAGATCGCCGTCGACGCGGCGCGCGGCGCGCCGTCGGCAGGTCGCACGACCGAATCGGTCGCACGGTAGGTTTCGCGGAAATAGCCGCCCTCGGGGTGCGGCTGCAGGTCGAACTGGCGAATCAGGTCGGTAGCGGAAATCGGCATGGCGGATGACGTCGGTTAGGTAAGGAACCGGACACCCGGCGCACCGGATCGCTTCGCCCGTCGCGAACGCGACCGCATGCCGCCGGATGCCGCTGGGTCGAACGCCGCGGCCATGCGCGCGGCGAACAAGCGGACACCGGCCGATGCTGCCAGAACTGCGCATCGGGATGCAACCATGGGCACGCGATTGCGCCCATGGGGCGCACCGGGAGTACCGCCCTCGCCCGGCCGGTGGCCGGTGCGACAGAAACGGTGGCCGCGTTCACGTGCCGAGCGTCGGCCGGCGCGTCGTGCTTTTCCGTTTCGCCAGGCCGTCATCCGGCGAATCCGCGCGACCGCCGCCGCCCATGCGTCAGCGCCGCGCCCGCGGACGTCACGCAGCCGACGGCGCGCCGGGCTCGCTGTGCCGCACCAGCAGCACGGGCCGGTCGGCCGCGCGCAGCAGCGATTCGGCAACGCTGCCGAGCAGCAGCCTGCGCAGGCCGTGCCGCCCGCTCGTGCCCATCACGATCAGGTCGGCATCGGTTTCGGCCGCCGTGCGCATCAGCACGGTGGCGACATCCTCGCCGTAGGCGTCGAGCGCGCGCACGGTGCCCGGCACATGCTCCTGGGCGAGCACCGCTTTCGCAGCGTCGAGCACCGGCGTCGCGGCATCGGTCGCGGCCGCATCGCCGTCGCGCTCGGCCGCGAAACCCGCATCGACGTCGACGAGCTGCGGCCGGTGCTCGACGACATACGCGCAGGTGACTTCGCCGCCTGACGCCGCCGCGATCCGGATCGCCTCGTTCAGCGCGAGACGCGCGCTCGGGCTGCCGTCAAGCCCGACGAAAATCCGCTTGTACATGGTCCGTCCCTCCGACCGGGCACGCCTCGCGCGTTGCGCGACAGCGGCCCGTTATCGCCACCCGGCCCGGTGCCGGGTGGCCTGCCGAACAGTCTGCCCCACGTGCCGACGCGCCCGTTGATGCGCGTCAAGTGCGGCCGGCGCGCCCGCTGCTTCACGCCGGTTGCCGCAAATTCTAGTGACCCCATTACAAAAAACGTGTAAATCGCGCACAATTTCATCTTGAAAATAGACGTTGCGTGCACCCGGTGCGAGTTTTGCCCGGTTTTGCTGCGCTGCCCTCGTGCCACGGGGCGGCCCCCGACAACAGAATGGCCATCGAATGACCGCCAGTGGAACCCCGACGCGTGACGCCCGAGGGCCCACGCGCCTCCAGATCATGTTACGCCAGCCGCTCGCGGCCGGCGTCGTTGCGCTGTGCGCCGGCGCGGCGCTGTCGCTCGGCGTCGCGCTGCTCGTGCGCGAGCAGTGGCAAGGCGCCGTCCATACGCGTTTCGAACGCCGCACGTCGCACGTGACGGCCATGCTCCGCCACGAGCTGCAGTCCGGCGTCGCCGTGCTCGAAGGCGCGCGCGGCGCGTTCAGCCTCGTCCCGGACATGACGCCCGAGCAGTGGCGCCGGTACGCGGACACGCTCGACCTCGACAGCGGCCGCTCGCCGGTTCGCCAGATCGGCTATGCGCCGCTGCCGCCCGCGACCCGCACCACGCTCGCCGGCACGAACCCGATGCCGGCCGGCACGCTCGCGACCGCGGTGCTCAGCGCGCCCGCGTCGAATTCGCCCGTCGTGCGCTTCGGCGCATCCGACGCGGCACCGCTCGCGCGCGCGCTGCAGACCGGCGACATCGCGCTCGGCGTCCACCCGGCCGACGACGACGCATCCCGCGACGCCCGCACCTTCACGCTGTTCGTGCCGGTCGCCACGTCGCCGCACGCGGCCGCCCCGCCGTCCGGCACGCGCGACACCGCCGCCGACGGGGTGCTGTTCGCGGCGTTGAGCCCGCGTCGCCTGATCGAGCGCGCGCTCGACGCGGAACGCGGAATCGACGTGTCGATGACCGCCGGCGGCGACCGGCGTGCGATCGTCAGCGTCGAAACGACGACCGACGAGGCGTCGGCATCGCCCGACCTGATGCGGCGCACCGACGAGCTGAGCTTCGGCGGCACCGTGCTGACGCTCGCCTATTCCGCGGACGGCCGCCCGAGCGCAACCGGCGCGCAACGCGCGGCCGGCACCGTGCTCGCTGCCGGGCTGATCGCGTCAATCGCGTTCGCGATGCTCGTCCATGCACTGCTGCGCCGCACCGGTGCCGCCGATTCCGGTGCGAGCAGCCGCGGCATCCTCAACGAGGCGCGGATGATGGGCATCATCCGTTCGTCGATGGAAGCGATCATCACGATCGACGAGAAGCAGACGGTCGTGATCTTCAATCCGATGGCCGAGCAGGTGTTCGGCGTGTCCGCGATGGAAGCGATCGGCGCGCCGCTGTCGCGCTTCATCCCCGAGCGGTTCCGCGCCGCGCACGCGAAGCACGTCGACCAGTTCGGCGTGACGGGCGTGTCCGAACGTCAGATGGGCCGCCAGCGGGTGCTGTTCGGGCTGCGCGCCAACGGCGAGGAGTTCCCGATCGAGGCGTCGATCTCGCAGATCCGCGACGCGTCCGGCAAGCTCTACACGGTGATGCTGCGCGACATCACCGAGCGGCAGCGCGCGGAGAATGCGCTGAAGCTGTCGCGCGAGGAATTGCGCGAACTGTCGGCGAACCTGCAGAACGTGCGCGAAGAGGAAAAGACCCGCATCGCGCGCGAACTGCATGACGACCTCGGCCAGCAGCTCACCGCGCTGAAGATGGATCTGTCGGTGGTCGAACAGCAACTGCGCGTGCCCGGCCGCGCGCTGCCCGACGAGGGCGTGCTGTCGCACCTGCAGGGCATGCGGCGGCTGATCGACGCGACGGTCGCATCGGTGCGGCGCATCGCGGCCGACCTGCGGCCCGTGATGCTCGACGATCTCGGCCTCGTGCCGGCGATCGAATGGCTCGCGAACGATTTCACGAACCGCTACGGGATCGACGTCGAGCGGCACATCGAAACGGGCGGCCTCACGTTCACCAGCACGGGCGCGACCACGTTGTTCCGGATCGTCCAGGAAGCGCTGACGAACGTCGCGCGCCATGCGGATGCGACGCGCGTCGCGCTGCGGCTCGACGTGGAGGAAGGCTACTGCGTGTTGCGCGTCGCGGACAACGGCCGCGGCTCGGCACCCGGCGGCCCGGCCCACGAAGACAAATCGTTCGGCCTGATCGGCATTCGCGAACGCGCCCACATGCTGGGCGGCACCGTGACGATCGACACCGCGCTCGCGCGCGGTTTCTCGATCACCGTCGCACTCCCGCTCAGCACCGTACAACAGGAAACGCTCATCACATGATCAAGGTGCTCATCGCCGACGACCATACGCTCGTACGCGACGGTCTGCGGCACATCCTCCAGAACGCCACCGGGTTCGAAGTGGCCGGCGAAGCCTGCGACGGCCCGTCGACGATCGCGCTCGTGCGCGCCACGCCCGCCCAGGTGCTGGTGCTCGACCTGTCGATGCCGGGCCGCAACGGCGTCGAGCTGATCAAGCAGATCAAGGACGAGAAGCCCGCGCTGCGTGTGCTCGTGCTGACCATGCACGCGGAGCAGCAGTACGCGGTGCGCGCGTTCCGCGCCGGCGCGTCGGGGTATCTGACGAAGGAAAGCGCGAGCGCCGAGCTGGTCGGCGCGGTCACGAAGGTGGCGTCGGGCGGCGTCTACGTGAGCCTCGCGATGGCCGAGCAGTTCGCGCAGAGCCTGAACGAGCCGGCCGAGACGTTGCCGCACCAGCGGCTGTCCGATCGCGAATTCGACGTGTTCCGGCGGATCGCGGCGGGCCAGACGCTGACCGAGATCGCCAACGCGTTGTGCGTGAGCGCGAAGACGGTCAGCACGTACAAGACACGGATCCTGGAAAAGATGCAGATGCCGCACGAAGCGGCGCTGGTGCGCTACGCGATGCGGCACAAGCTGCTCGACGAAACGGACGACGTCTAGCGACGTCTGCCAGCGGATGGCGTGCGCCGCCCGGTCGCGCGCCGTGCGCCCGACCGTGGGCGGCTCACCACGCCTACTTCGCGGGCACCGGGCACGCGAGATCGCCTTCCTCGCACGACAGATAACCCTTCAACGTTTCGGTGCGCGCTTTCGTCAGATCGTCGAGGCAGGTCGACACGACCATCGGATACGCGCTGCCGCCCTCGGCGTTCGCGCTGGAGAAGCTGCATTCGGCATCGCGGTACGCGATCCACGCACGCTGCGCGTTCACGAGCTTGTCGGCGAGCGGCCGCGCATCGCGCAGGCGCGCGGTGACGGCCTGGTAGATACGGTTCAGTTCCCCGTCGGATTTCCTGTACGCGCGATCGGCGCACGCCGTCATCGCCGCCTGGTCCGTCGCGTCGGCACAATTCGCCTGTGCATGGGCGACGTTCGCCGCCAGCGCCAGTGCGCACAGCAGGCCAGTCAAGACACGCATGGATGCTCCTTGTTGTTCGTTGAAGTCGTGGAACCCGGTGCCGGGCCTGTCATGCTGTCGCGCATCGACCGCCGTGCGGCGGCGATACCGATCGCGATGCTAGCGCACGCGCGCCGGCTTGTCAGCCGGCATCGCAGCGCCCGCGACGGCTTGCATATCGTCCCCGCGCACCTACACTGGAAAATCGATACGCCGCTTCAGGCCCGCGCTATCGCATCCATCCCGTCTCCGCTTCCGCGCATTCCTCAGCGCATTTCGCGTTCGCATCGCCGAGCGGGGTGGCGACTCGTCAGTCAGGTTCCTCCACCCTGCCCAACGTGCTTTCGCCGTCGCTCCCTGGAGGGAATCATGAGCTATCACCTGGAAGGCCGTCTGCTCGAGGTCTGCAACTGTCGCGTACTCTGCCCGTGCTGGATCGGCGAGGACCCGGATTTCGGCGTCTGCGACACGATCGTCGCATGGCATGTCGACAAGGGCACCGTCGACGGCGTCGACGTGAGCGGCAACACGATCGCCGCCGTGTGTCGTGTGCCGGGCAACATCCTGCAAGGCAACTGGACGGCCGCGATCTACGTCAGCGACACGGCGTCCGACGTGCAGGAGCAGGCGCTGCTGAAGGTCTACACCGGCCAGGCCGGCGGCCCGATCGCCGAACTCGCGAAACTGATCGGCACGGTCGTGTCGATCGAACGCGCCCCCATCGCGTTCAACGTCGAAGGGGCACGCGGCACACTGTCGATCAGCACCGACTACCACGCGGAACTCGAGCCGTATCTCGGCCCGAGCGGCGCGCAGACGACGCTGACCGACACCGTGTTCTCGACGGTACCCGGCGCGCCCGTGTTCGTCGGCAAGGCGCCGGTCTATCGGTCAAAGAACGCGGCGATCGGCATCGACGTCGATCTGAAGAATCACAACGCGCTGCAGAGCACGTTCCTGTTCGACGCGTGAAGCGCGATTGCAGGCCCACGGTCATGGCTGCTTCGCTCCATCGGCGCCTGTTTCCGCTCGTGCTCGCGAGTCTCGTCGCGTTCGCGTGGCTCACGCTGTGGGCATGGACGCGCAGCCCGTACGGGCGGTATCTCGACCACAGCGACAGCGCATTGTCCGCACCGTTCAGCGCGCTATGCCGCGCGCTGCCGGGCGGCACGCTGTGGCTGCCGGCCGCGTTCGACGCGGCCGGCTGGACGCTGATGATCCTCGCGATGATGCTGCCGACGACGTTGTCGCTGTTCGATGCGTTCGCCCGGGTCGTCGCGAGCCGCCCCGACCAGACGCGCCTGCTCGCGCTCGTCGGCATCGGCTACGTCGCCACGTGGAGCGGTTTCGGCCTCGTCGCGCACGGCCTGCACGGGCTGGTGCTGGCAGGTGTCGCGCGCGTTCCGGCGCTCGCGTGGCGCGGCTGGCTGATCGGCGCGGCCGTCTTCGCGCTCGCGGGCGCGTTCCAGTTCAGCGGACTGAAGACGCACTGCCTCGATCGTTGCCGCACGCCGTTCAGTTTCGTGATCAGCCGCTGGCGTGGCCGCACGCCGATGCGTCACGCGTTTGCGCTCGGCGTCAGCCACGGGCTCTTCTGCGTCGGCTGCTGCTGGGCGCTGATGCTGCTGATGTTCGTCGTCGGCACCGGCAGTCTCGGCTGGATGCTGGCGCTCGCCGCGTTGATGGCACTCGAGAAGAATGCGGCCTGGGGGCAGGCGCTCACCGCGCCGCTTGGCACCGCGTTGTTCGGCGCGGCCGTGCTGATCGTTGCCAGCCACGCGTGAGGCCCGCGATGCGACCGCTTGCCACCACGTTCGCGCTGCATGTCCGGCCAGGCATGCGCGTCGCCGCGCTGACGTCGATCGCGATGCTCGCGTTCGCGTCGAATTCGCTGCTGTGCCGGCTCGCGCTGCAGGCCGGACGGATCGACGCGGCCAGCTTCGGCAGCCTGCGTCTCGTATCCGGCGCGCTGATGCTCGCGATCGTCGCCCGCGCGGGTGCGCGCCGGCCCGCCCCGCCCGCGGACTGGCCCGCCGCGGCGATGCTGTTCGTGTACGTCGCGTGCTTCTCGTTTGCGTACCTGACCGTCAGCGCGGCCACCGGCGCGCTGATCCTGTTCGGCGCGGTGCAGCTGACGATGTTTGCGGCGGGATGGCACGCCGGCGAACGGTTTGCCGCGGCCGGCTGGGCCGGGTTCGGCGCGGCGCTCGGCGGACTGGTGTATCTCGTGTCGCCCGGGCTCGCCGCGCCGACGCCGCGCGGCGCCGCGCTGATGACGGCCGCGGGCATCGCATGGGGAATCTATTCGATACGCGGCCGTCGGCCCGTCGATCCGGTCGCGGCGACCGCCGGCAATTTCCTGCGCGCCGCGCCGCTGGCGCTCGCGCTGAGCGCCGCGCTCGCCGCCCGCTTCCACGTCACGCCGGCCGGCGTCGTACTCGCCGTGCTTTCCGGCGCGCTGAGCTCGGGCCTCGGCTACGTGCTCTGGTATGCCGCGCTGCGACACCTCACGGCGATGCGCGCCGCGGCGGTTCAGCTCTCCGTTCCCCCCATCGCTGCGTGCGGCGCCGTGCTGTTCCTGTCGGAACAGCCGACCTGGCGGCTCGCGCTCGCATCGACCGCGATCCTCGGCGGTGTCGCGGCCGTGCTCGCGACACGCGCGCGCCAGGCGGGCAGCCGCCGCTGATGCGCATCGGGCACAACGCGCTCGCGCCCGCCCCGACGATTCAGGCAGCCCAAATGCAAAACCCGCACACGGACACCGTGCACGGGTTTCGGAGGAGACGGCAAGCGCCGGGCGCCCTTGCGGGCGCTGCCAGGCTTAGTGGCCGAAGAACACCGACGAACGGTCGGTGGCGGCCGGCACCAGCACGCGCTGCCCCGACTGCGACGTCCCGACAGGGTTCGAGCCGTAGCCCGTTGCGTCGGCTTGCGCGCCGGTGTTCTGTGCGGCGGCGATCTTTGCCTGCGCGGCCTGGATGTTTTCCGGGTAGTTGATCCAGTCGTTCGGGTTGTAGCCGGCCTTTTCGAGCTGGACCAGCTCGGCGCGCACTTGCGCGCGCGTCAGCGGCTGCTGGCTCTGGGCGAACGAAACGACCGGTGCGGCCACCAGGGCGGCCAGTGCAACTGCCTTGATCAGCGATTTCATGATGCGTTACCTCCAGGATTGTTTTGTCAGGCGCTTCGGACTCGGGGTCGTTGCGCATGAGTAGAAGTCTAGGAGGCGGCTCTATCAGGGTAAATACTTAAATCGCGAATTCACTGTTGACGGAAAACATACAATCGTCGCGGAATTCACTGAATCGTCAGACGATTATCGGCGTTCGCGCACCGAATGCTGCGATACGGTGCCCGGCGCGCCCCGCCGGGCATCAGCGCCCCGACGACGCCATCAGCCGGTCGAACAGCAGCGCCTTGAGGCGAATCAGGTCGTCGGCGCCGATCTCGCCGAACGCCGCATGATGCAGCGTCAGCGCGGGCGCCGCCGGGTCGGCATGGACGGCCCGCACCGTGCCGTCGAGCGCCAGCAGCTCGACCCGGCCGCCCGTCGCGTACGGCAGCAGTACGCGCAAGGGCTCGCCGATGGCGGCAATCGGCCGGTCGACGGCAATCGACAGCCCGCTCACGCTGATGTCGTGCACCATCCCCATACCTTCCGCGCCCTCCGCTCCGCCTGCGCAGCACGCGGCGATCCGCACCGGCACGCGCGGCTCCGCGCGTGTGCGCAGGCGGTCGACGAAACCCGGCGGCGACAGGACCAGGAACCGCGCGCCGCCCGCCCCCTGCACCGACTCCACCGTCGCACCGAAACGCGACACCGCGGCACGGCCGATGGCCACCGCCTCGATGTCGTCGCCACTCGCGAAGTCGAACGCGGCCGCCGGCTGCGGCTCGACGAACAGCGCACCCGATGCGGCAATGCCGATCAGCCGGTAGCGCTGCAGCCCGCGGGTCGTGCCGACCCGGCGGCGGATGCCGATCGCGGCGCCCGCCGACAACCCCATTCGCGTGGCGTGCGGCACCCCGTCAGGCACGCGCGGCGCGGCTTCGGCTTCGGTGTCGTCGCGCCGACGTACCGGCCGGAAATGGTCGAACAGGAATGCATGCTGCGCGGCATCGCGCAGCGTCGTGCCCGCCGGCAGCAGCGCGGCGCCGTCGGCATCGTAGAGATCGAAGGCGAGCGGGACACCGGCGGCGAGGTCGTCGCGCGCGAGCGCGACGTAGTCGGAAAATAGCCTCATCGGAGAGGCGCGGAGCGACCGCGCGATCTGTCATGACACCATGATTACGGCAGCCGCGCGCGAAATCTGAACGGCTCCGTTACTGCGAAGCGCCGCTCGCGTCGGGAGCGGCCGGCACGGGCGGCTGGACCGGTGCAGCCGAAGGGGCGGCGGCCGGTGCGGTACCGAGGCCCGAGCTGCCCCCGCCTGGCGTGCTCGCCCCCGCTGGCGGCTGAGCAGGCTGCGGTTGCGACGCGCCGGCCGACAGCGCGGCAGCCGACGCGGCCACTTCCGACGCCGGCACCCATTCCTCGACGATGCCACCCGATGCCGCCTCCGGCGCGGAGGCGGCCGAGGCGGCCGATTCCGTGCCGGTGTCAGCCTCGGGCGCGCGCTCCACCCGCTGCGTCCTGGCCGGCGCGGGCGCCTTCTCAGGCTTGGGCGGGAACCATGTGTCGAACAGATCCGTCACGCGCTCGCGCAGCGACGCGAACCAGCCCGGCGACGGCTCGGTATCGAATTTCGCCTTCGTGTCGACGATCCGGGCGCGCTGCGCACGCTGGAAGAAATCGCCGACGATCGGCAGCGCGCTGTGCGCACCCTGCCCCCAGTAATCGCTGCGCAACGTCACGCGGCCGTCGTCGAAACCGACCCACGCGCCGGCAACGAGGCCGGGCTGCATCAGGATGAACCAGCCGTCCGCGTTGTCCTGCGTCGTACCCGTCTTGCCGGCCACGTCGCCGCGAATCCCGAAGCGCGTGCGGATGCTGCCGCCCGTGCCCCGCGTCACGACGTCGCGCATCACGCTGAGCAGCGTCTTGTCGGATTCGGCGTCGAGCGCGCGCTCCGGCGGCGCCGGCGCGTATTCGGCGAGCACGTCGCCCTGGCGGTTCTCGATGCGCGTCACCATCTGCGGCTCGACATACAGCCCGCCGTTCGCGACCGTCGCGTACGACGCGACCATTTCCTTCAGCGTGACCGGGCTCGTGCCGAGCGCGAGCGACGGCACGCGTTCGAGCGGGCTTTCCCGCACGCCCATGTCGCGCGCGAGCCTGGCGACGGAGGCCGGCCCGACCTTCTCCATCACCTGCGCGGTGATCCGGTTGCGCGACAGCGCGACCGCGTCGCGCAGCGTCATCGGCTTGCCCGTCGGCGGCACGTCGTCGTTCGGCCGCCAGATCTCGCCGCCCTTCAACGGGATCTCGACCGGCTGGTCGATGAACGTGTCGTCCGGCTTCATCCCGTTCGCGAACGAGACGCCATAGACGAACGGCTTGAACGTCGAGCCCGGCTGGCGCCGCGCCTGGGCGACGTGGTCGAACGGCTCGCTGGTGAAGTCGCGGCTGCCGACCCACGCGCGGATCTGCCCGTTGCGCGGGTCGATCGCGAGGAAGCCGGCCTGCACGTCGGTCTTGGTCTTGCACAGCGCACGCATGAACCCGCGGTCAGCCGCGAGCAGCTTCATCGCGGCCGCGTCGTCCTTGCCGGCGTCCTGCGCGGCCTTGTACTCGGGCGACTCGCGCATGAAGGTGCGGAAGACCTCGTTGTCGGTGCCGCAGCCGTCGCGGCCGCTCCACGCGTTGTTCGCGATGCCCTGCAACTGGTTGCCCTGCAGCGTGAGCGCCTGCGTCGCCATCTGCTGCAACCGCGAGTCGATCGTCGTGCGCACGATCAGCCCGTCCGAGTAGATGTTGTAGTCGTTGCGGTCGGCCCACGCGATCAGCCATTTGCGGAGTTGCTGCGCGAAATGCGGCGCCGGCCCGGGCGGCTCCTTCTGGCGCTCGAAATCGATCCGCAACGGCCGGCGCTGCAATTGCGCGAACTGCGCGGGCGACAGCTTGCCGTACTTCACCATCTGGCCGAGCACCGTATTGCGCCGCTGCAGCGCGCGCTCGGGGTTCAGCACCGGGTTGTAGTAGCTGTTGCCCTTCAGCATCCCGACGAGCGTCGCGCTGTCGAGCACGTCCAGCTCGTCGGCGGACTTGTCGAAATAGGTGCGCGCGGCCATCTCGACGCCGTACGCGTTGTACAGGAACGGCACCGTGTTCAGGTAGGTCTCGAGGATCTGGTCCTTGCTGTAGACGGCCTCGATCTTCAGCGCGGTGATGGCCTCCTTCACCTTGCGCGTGAGCGTCGGCGCGCGGCCGATTTCGTCCGGATACAGGTTGCGCGCGAGCTGTTGCGTGATCGTCGAGCCGCCCTGGCGGCTGCCCGAGAACGTATGAAGTGCGGCCGATGCCGTGCGCTTCCAGTCGAGGCCGTGGTGCTCGTAGAAGCGGTGATCCTCGGTCGCGATCAGCGCATCGACCATGTGCGGCGAGATCTGCCTGAGCGGCACCCATTCCCGGTTCGACGGCTTGAATTCGGCCAGCAGCTTGCCGTCGGCGGACAGCACCTGCGCGGGCTGGTCGACACGCGCCTTGCGGATGTCGCCGATGCCCGGCGTAAACGGGATGAGCACGACCACGTACGCCACGAACAGCGCCGGCACGGCGGCGCCCGCGAGCAGCACGCCGCGGCGCGTAGGATGACGCAGGTGGTGCCACGCAACGGCGGCGAGAGGCTTGACCCTCGCGACGGCGGCAGCCGCGACGGGTTGGGCGCGCGCAACCCATCTGGCACAGAAGTCACGCACTGACGACACGTTTCGGCGATTCACGCGGGTGGAGCTCGGCTGAAAAGGGTGCATCGTACCAAACTCGCGCGGCCGGCCGAACCGCGACGGCGTCGCGCCCGCCTGCGCGGGCGGCCGGGTGCCGGTTCACACGCAAAAAAGGCGCGCGCTCCCTGACGGGAACGACGCGCCAAGCCTGGTACGACAACGGGAAGCCGCGCAACGCGCGGCCGATCGGCGCGGCGACTCAGCGCACGAGAAAACCGTAGGTCAGCGGATCGCGCTCGTCGACGATCCAGTTCGCGAACCCGCAGATATGCGCGCTGCCTTCCACTTCCGGAATCACGGCCGGCATCCCGCCGACCGTCGTTTCGCGCAGCACGCGCCCCTTGAAGACCGTGCCGACGATCGATTCGTTGACGAGCGTGTCGCCGGCCGCGAGCAGCCCGCGCTGGTAGAGCTGCGCGACCCGGCCGCCGGTGCCGGAGCCCGTCGGCGAGCGGTCGACCTCGCGATCCGCGAACACGCAGCAGTTCGCCTGCGTCGAGCCCGGATGGCGCGGCGCGTTCGCGATGATCGTGCCGTAGATGTGGTTGATTTCCGGAATCTCCGGATGCACGACCGGGTATTTCGCGTTCGCGGCGGCCTTCACTTCCGCGCCGAAGCGGATCAGCCTTTCCACTGCCGCTTCGCGCACCGGCAGGTCGAACGGCGCGCCGTCGACGTAGAAATAGAACGCGCCGCCGTACGCGATATCGCCGGTCACGGTGCCGAACGACGGCGTCTCGACCGACACGTCGCGCTGCCAGATGAACGACGGCACGTTGACGAAGCGCACCGGCCCCGCATGCTCGCCGTCCCACTTCACGAACGCCTCGATGAAGCCGCACGGCGCGTCGATGCCGACCCGCGTTTCCGGCACCGTGCGCTGCACCCAGCCGAGTTCGACGGCGGCGGTCGACAGCGCGATCACGCCGTGCCCGCAATGGTCGCTGTAGCCTTCGTTGTGCACGAAGATCACGCCGAAATCGGCATTCGGCGACACCGGCTCGGTGAGGTAGCCGCCGTACATGTCGGCGTGGCCGCGCGGTTCGAACATCAGCGCGCGGCGGATCTCGTCGGCGTTCTCCTTGAGCCACGCGCGGCGCTGGACGATCGTGTCGCCCGGCAGTCTCGGCAGCCCGCTCGTGACGATGCGGAACGCTTCGCCGCCCGTATGCACTTCGACGGTGGAAAGGGATCGGGAAATTTTCATGGTCGATCGGATGCATGGAAACGAAGGACGGCGGTCGCGCCGCCGTCCGGTGACAGGCTTGTGCGGCGCCTGGTGCGTCGCTGGGTCGCTTACTTCGCGTACGGCTCCGGCAGGCCGTTGCGGATCACGTAGACGGTCGTCGGCGCGCCCTTCAGGTCGCCGTTCGCGTCGAACGAATAGGTGCCCGCGACGCCCGCGTAGTTCGACTTCGCGAGCTGCGCGATCAGCTTCGCCTTGTCGGTGGTCGTACCGGCCTTGACCATCGCGTCGGCGAGCAGCTTCATCCCGTCGTAGTAGTTCACGCCATAGACCTGCGTATCGGTGTGATACGTGTCGTGGTACTTCTTCAGGAATTCGCGGCCGGCCGCCGTCTTCTCGAGCGCGACGCCGCCCTGCGCGCAGTAGACGATCGACGCCGCGTCGCCCGCGACCTTGCCCATGTCGGCCGAGCAGATGCCGTCGCCGCCGAGCAGCTTCGCGCGCAGGCCGCGCTGCTTCATCTGCTTGGCCATCGGCGCACCTTGCGCCGCATAGCCGCCGAGGAAGATCACGTCGGGGTTGCTGGCCTTGATCTTGGTGAGGATGCCGAGGAAATCGGTGGCCGACGAGTTCGTGTATTCCTGGTCGACGATCCTGATCCCGTTCGCCTTCGCGACGTTCATGAACTGTTCGGCGACGCCCTGCCCGTACGCGGTGCGATCGTCGATCACGGCGGCGGTTTTCGCGTTCAGCGTCTTCGCGGCGAACGTGGCCATCGTGCCGCCGAGCTGCTCGTCGCTCGCGCCGATCCGGAAGATGTTCTTGAAGCCCTGTTTGGTCAGCGCCGGGTTCGATGCAACCGGCAGCATCGGCACGCCGGCATTCGAGTACACGCGCGATGCGGGAATCGCGACGCCCGAGTTGTACGGGCCGAGCACCGCGACGACGCCCTTGTCGACGAGGTTCTGCGCCACCTGCACGCCCGCTTTCGGGTCGGCCTGGTCGTCGTCGGAAACCAGTTTGAACGTGACGCTCTTGCCGGCGACCTTGATGCCGGCCTTGTTGAGTTCGTCGACGGCGAGCCGCGCGCCGTTTTCATTGTCCTTGCCGTTCGCGGCCTGCGGGCCGGTCAGCGGCGCCGAATGGCCGATCATCACGACTTCCTGCGCGTGCGCGGAAGTCAGCGCGCCGGCGGCGATGGCCACCGAAAGCGCGGTAACGAGGTGTCGCATGATGTCTCCTGATTGGTTTTGTGTGAAACCAATGTAGGACACGCGTGGTCACCGCGCAAGCAATTTCAAAATAAAGTGTTCGATTCTGGTCATTTTTCAGACCAGAACGATTTCGACGCGGTCACTTCGGCGCGATGTCGCGCCGCACGCGGCGGATGTGCTGTTCGACATAGAACGCCGCCGCATCGGCGTCGCCCGACACGATCGCCTCGTAGATCAGCCGATGCTCGGACACGTAGAGCCGGATCCGGCCCGCGTCGTAGATGCCGTCGTCCTTCAGCCGCTTCCACAGCGGCTGGTCCATCGTCTTCGCGACTTCGTCCGCGATCTTCACGATCAGCGGGTCGCCGGTCATCAACGCGAGTTGCCGGTGGAACAACCGGTCGCTCTCGTTCCACAGCGCCCGCTGATGCGGATCGTCGACGTCGGTAATGGTTTCCATCTGGGCCAGGTAGCGTTCGGCGCCGGCGTCGGCCCGGCCGTGCGCGGCCGCGAGGCGCGCGATCGCCGGCTCGAGGATCAACCGCACGTCGAGCGTCGAAGTCGGGCTGAAATCGGCTTCGGACGCCTCGTGCGTGTCGCCGCGCTGCGCGAGCACGTCGAGCGGCGCCGCGACGACGTAGGTGCCCGAATTGCGCTTCGTGAACACGAGCCCTTCGTTCTGCAGCGCGCCGAGCGCTTCGCGCACGGCCGGTCGGCCGACCTGGAACAGCCCCGCGAGCTCGCGCTCGGACGGCAGCCGCGACTCGGCGGCGTAGCGCCCCGCGCGGATCTCGTCGCGGATCTTCTCGGCCACCTGCTCGTAGATCTGCAGCGGCTTGAATCCGCCTTCGAGTGAGTCGGGACGCGCGGACATCATCGTGTAGCTCCTGCCCGGTCGCGGGCGTGAATCTGGAATGGGTTCGCACTATACCGGAGCGCGCCGGCATCGAGGCCAAGGCAGCCCTTCTGGACAGATATTAGAACCAAAAACGGCGAGGCGCTTTATTTTCTGGGTTGCGGGCAGGCCAGAAAGTGGTATAGATTCGATCCACACTGCCCTGTGCCACGGTATCCGGCAGCTTTGTGGCGGGCGCGGGATGCGCCCGTCGTCCACGCTCACCGACGCATGCGACGTACACGATGACCGCGCTTTCCCCGATTCCCGTTTTCGATGCGGCCGACACGGCCGCGCTGCTCGACTACCCGGCGCTGCTCGCCACGCTCAGGCAGGCCGTCGCCGACTATGCGGCGGGCGAGATCGTCAGCCCCGAGCGCCTGGTCGTGCCGCTGCAGGCCGGCGGCGTGATGCTGTCGATGCCGTCGAGCGCGCGTGACCTCGCGACCCACAAGCTCGTGAACGTGTGCCCGGGCAACGGCGCGCGCGGGCTGCCGACGATCCTCGGCCAGGTGACCGCGTACGACGCGACCACCGGCGAGATGCGCTTCGCGCTCGACGGCCCGACGGTCACCGGACGCCGCACGGCGGCCATCACCGCGCTCGGCATTCAGGCGCTGCACGGCGCCGCGCCGCGCGACATCCTGTTGATCGGTACCGGCAAGCAGGCGGCCAATCACGCGGAAGCGCTCGCGGCGATCTTTCCCGACGCGCGCCTGCACGTGCGCGGCAATCGCGCCGACAGCGCGGCGGCATTCTGCGCCGCGCACCGCGCGCACGCGCCGCATCTCGCACCGCTCGACGGCGACGCGGTTCCCGATGCGATCGACGTCGTCGTGACGCTGACGACGAGCCGCACGCCCGTCTACCGCGAAGCCGCGCGCGAAGGCCGGCTGGTGGTCGGCGTCGGCGCGTTCACCGCGGACGCCGCGGAAATCGACGCGAACACCGTGCGTGCCAGCCGGCTGGTCGTCGACGATCGGGCCGGCGCCCGCCACGAGGCCGGCGACCTGATCGTCGCGCAGGTCGACTGGCAGCAAGTCGCGTCGCTCGCCGACGTGCTGGGCGGCGCATTCGACCGTACCGGGCCGCTGCTGTTCAAGAGCGTCGGCTGTGCGGCGTGGGATCTGGCCGCGTGCCGAACCGCGCGCGATGCGCTGGACGCGCGCCGGGCCGGCTGATCCGGCAGCACGACCCGCCCGCCCCGCACACGGCACGTCACACCGGGGCCGCCCCGGCGATTTCCCGTACGCGTTGTAGGAATCGCCCTACAACGCGTCGCCGCGGCCTACATCAACTTCCAATTCGGCCGATTTCATTTTCGGCGGCGCAACACGATACTGCCGGCATGAATGCCAGCCAGTTGCCCGCCGCGCTCCGGGTGTTTCTCGTCGATCACGCCGTCGCCGTCCGACAGCGGATCGCGCTGCTCGTCGGCGCGATCCGCGGTGTCGCCGTCGTGGGCGAGGCGGAAGACGGCCAGGACGCGTGGACGCACATCCGCAGCAGCCAGGCGGATGTCGTGATCGTCGACCTGCGGCTGGCGGACGGCAGCGGCCTCGACCTGATCGGGACGCTGTCGAAAGCCGCGCCGCGCATTGTCACGATCGTGCTGACGAATCACTCGGCGCCGGCATTCAGAGAGGCATGCGCGTCGGCTGGAGCCGACTATTTCTTCGACAAGACCGTCGAATTCGACGCCGCATGCCGCGTCATCGAATCCCTGGTGCACGCTCGCGTGCACCACCCCTGACGAGCCGGAGTGACTCATGTCCACAGCCACCGCCTGCGCCGCCGACGTATCCATCACGCCCCGGCCGACGATTCCGCTTCGCGCGGTCACGCGTGCCGACGCCGCCAAGCATCCCGCCGCGCGCTGCTCGGCGTGCGCGATGCGCTCGATGTGCCTGCCGCCGCAACTGACGGCCGCCGAATACGGCCGCCTCGACGCGATCATCTGCACGACCCGGCAGGTGCGCCAGGGCGACGCGCTGTTCCGCACCGACGATCCGTTCCAGAGCATCTATGCGGTGCGCGCGGGTTCGTTCAAGACGGTGATGATGCATCGCGACGGCCGCGAACACGTGACGGGCTTCCAGATTGCCGGTGAAACGCTCGGGATGGACGGTATCGGCAGCGGCCAGCACTGCTGCGACGCGATCGCGCTCGAAGACAGCGTCGTGTGCATCATCCCGTTCGGCGCGCTCGAAGCGGCGTGCCGCGAGATCAAGCCGATGCAGCACTTCCTCTACCAGATGCTGAGCAGCGAGATCGTCCGCGAATCGAGCCAGATGCTGCTGCTCGGCACGATGTCGGCCGAACAGCGGGTCGCGCAATTCCTGCTGAACCTGTCGTCGCGCTTCGAGGCACGCGGCTATTCGGCGACGGAATTCAACCTGCGGATGACGCGCGAGGAAATCGGCTGCTATCTCGGGATGAAGCTCGAAACCGTCAGCCGGATGTTCTCGCGGTTCCATCGCGAAGCGCTGGTCGAAACGCGCGGCAAGCGCGTGCGCATCATCGACTCGCAAGCGCTCGCCCGGGTCTGACCGGCCGCGCCGACGCCCGGCCGCCGGCGCGGCATCGCGTGCGATGCCTCATTGCGCCGGGCTGCCTGCCGCCGCGTCGCGCAGCCCCACCCTTGCACCGCCCGCCTGGCATGCGATCAGCGCCTGTTCGGCCTGCTTGAACGCGCGGCGAAGCGTGTCGTCCAAATCGTCGCCGACACACGCCGGCAGCAGCCAGCGCGACGTGTCGTGCATCACGAGGTCGAGCCGCACGTCGAACCGGCGCGCGCCATCGGCCGCGGCACGCGATTCGATGGCGAGGTGGCAGCCGCCGATCAGCGCGCGGAAGCGCTCGAGCCGCACCAGCAGCGCGCCGGCTTCGGCTTCGATCGCGGCGGTACCCGCGAATCCATGGCAGGCGATCTGCATGCCCACGCCCATGTCGTGTCTCCTGACGGGGCCGCCCGCTCGTCGACCGCCTTGCATATGCCGCCCGCATCGAAATGCGGCGGCAGGTGTTGCCCGTGGCACGGCGCGATTTCTTCGATCGCGGCCCGGCCGATAGTCTGCCCGCGCCTTCGTCGGCGCGGGATCGTTCATACGTTGAAGGTCTGCGACGCCTTCATCTCGATCCACGTCATGCCTGCCCGCAGCCCTTCGATCATCGCCTCCCGCTCGGTCGGATACGCATGGCTGTGCTCGAACGTATGGTGAAAGCGCATGGCGCCGGCGCCATGCTCGACCGACACGCGGCAGCGGAATTCGCCCGATTCGCACGGGCGCGTCTCGACTTCGACGGACCAGTCGCGTTCATGAATGTTGCCCTGCAGTGTCATGCACCCTCCTGCTGTATCCGTCTCAGAGCCGGAAGTGGCCGCTGTGCAGCAGCACCGGCCGGCCGCCGATTTCCTCGAGCATGCGTCGCGCCATCGCCTCGATCGCCGACCGGTGCGCGTCGAATGCGGCCAGCAGGTCGCGTTCGAGCAGCGACGGCGCGCCGAAATGATCTTCCAGCGCCTCGGCCGTGACCGCGCACTGCACGCAACGTCCGTCGACCAGCGCCGAAAACGCCACGACCAGATCGCGTGCGCAATATTCGGGCGGTTCCGGCGGGAAGGCAATCTGCATCTGTCCGCCTGTCATCGTCGTGATCGCTCCATGACAAGAGCATAGTGGCGCGCGCGCCTCCACGCTTGACCCACGTCAACGGGTTCGCTGCGCCGCACGATGGACGGCGGCAGCGTGCCGCCGCGGCTAGCGACGACACGCTCGCTCGCTTTCAACCCGCCTTCAACCGACGCTCAACCCGCGTCGGGCTCGATCGTCGCGCCGCGTTCCGCGAGCAGTTCGCGCAGCACGCTGCGGTGGCAATGGCGTTCGTCGTCGCAATAGCAGCCGATCGAGAACGCGGTGGTCGCCGACAGGGCCGCCAGCAGATCGAGCACCTTCGGCGCATCGCCATGCGCCATCTCCGCGCGGAAGTGACGCCGGAACGCATTCCATTCGGCGTCCGTTTCGGCGGCCTGCGCCTGCGCGACGAGTTCCGGGCTCGGCGACAACGTCGGCAGCCATACATCATAGTAGTTGCGCGACGCGAATTCCGCCTTCGGCACGCCGCGCGGCGGCCGCCGCACCGTGCCGATCCGCAGGCCCTCGCCGGCCGCGCGCGGCGTGCCGAGCTGGATGATCCGGATGCCCATGTCGCTCCTGTTCGTGTTGCGTCCGATTGCGTGATCGTACCGCCGCGCCTGCGCCCGCGTCAGCCGGGTGGCGGACATTGCGGCCGCACAACGAAAAACCGGCTGCCCCCTTGCGGGAGACAGCCGGTTCGGCCAGCCGCGCGGCGCGCCGGGGCGCGCGGCGATCAGACGCCGCTCTTCAGCACCTTGCCGATCGCATCGGCCACGATGGCGACGTTCGAGTCGTTCAGGCCCGCGACGCACATCCGGCCCGAACGCAGGATGTACACGCCGTGCACTTCGCGCAGCGCGTCGACCTGCGATTCGGTCAGGCCCGTGTACGTGAACATCCCGCGCTGCTTCACGTAGCGCGTCAGTGCCTCGCCGCTGACATGGTCGCGCAGGCCGTCATGGATCGACTGGCGCATCCGCGCGATGCGGCGGCACATCGCCGCCAGTTCCTCTTCCCACTGCTTGCGCAGCGCCGGCGTGCCGAGCACGGCGGCCACGACCTTCGCGCCGTAGGTCTGCGGGTTGCTGTAGTTCGAGCGCACGGCGCCGGCCAGCTGGCCGAGCACGCGGTCGGCCGCCGCGGCATCCTCGCAGACGACGCTCAGGCCGCCCACGCGCTCGCCGTACAGCGAGAAGTTCTTCGAGAACGAGTTCGCGACCAGCGCCGGCACGCCGCGGCGGGCCAGTTCGCGCACCGCGAACGCGTCCGCGTCGAGGCCCGCGCCGAAGCCCTGGTAGGCCATGTCGACGAACGGCAGCAGCCCGCGCGCCTCGATCACGTCGATCAGCTTCTCCCACTGGCCTTCGTCGAGGTCGACGCCGGTCGGGTTATGGCAGCACGCGTGCAGCAGCACGATGCTGCGCGCCGGCAGCGCGTCGATCGCCGCGAGCATCGCGTCGAACTTCAGGCCGCCCGTCGCCTCGTCGTAGTACGGATACGTGTTCACCGTGAAGCCGGCGCGCTCGAAGATGAAGCGGTGGTTTTCCCAGCTCGGATCGCTGAGCCACACCTGCGAATCCGGGAAATAGCGCTTCAGGAAATCGGCGCCTACCTTCAGTGCGCCGGAGCCGCCGAGCGTCTGCAGCGTCGCGATGCGGCCGGCCGCGCGGGCCGGGTGATCGGCGCCGAACACGAGCGCCTGCACGGCGTCGCGATACGCGGCGAGGCCGACCATCGGCAGGTACGGCTTCGCGCCGAGGTCGCGCTGTAGCGCGGTTTCGGCTTCGCGCACGGCGCCCATGACCGGAATCCGGCCTTCGGCGTCGAAGTAGATGCCGATGCTCAGGTTGACCTTCTGGTCACGCGGATCTTTCTGGAAGTTCTCGTTGAGCGTCAGGATCGGGTCGCCCGGGTACGCGTCGATGTGTTCGAACATGGCTTGAGTCTGTCTCGTTTGGAAGAATGATCGGGCCGGCCTGCGTCAGCGTGCGGATGCGCCGTCGTGCACCGCATAGCCTGCATTCTTCTGACGGAAGCGATACCCGACCGCGAGCACCGCGAGCCATACCGGGATCAGGTACACCGACAGGCGGAGATCCGGCGTCAGGTACATCACGACGAGAATGCCGGCCATGAATGCCAGGCACAGGTAATTCGTGAAAGGATAGCCCAGACTGCGGAAGGAAGTCTCCTCCCGGGCCGCACGCTTCGCCTGGCGGAACTTCAGGTGGATCAGCGTGATCATCGCCCAGTTGATGATCAGCGCCGACACGACGAGGCCCATCAGCACCTCGAACGCCTTGCCCGGCATGAAATAGTTGACCAGCACGCACACGCCGGTCGCGAGCGCCGACGCGCCGAGCGCGGCGAGCGGAATGCCGCGCTTGTTCACCGAGCACAGCACCTTCGGCGCATTGCCCTGCTGCGCGAGGCCGAACAGCATCCGGCTGTTGCTGTACACGCCGCTGTTGTAGACCGACAGCGCGGCCGTCAGCACGACCACGTTCAGCACGTTGGCCACCAGGTTGCTGCTCAGCGCATGGAAGATCAGCACGAACGGGCTGCCGCCGGTGACGACCTTTTCCCACGGATACAGCGACAGCAGCACGGCGAGCGCGCCGATGTAGAAAATCAGGATCCGGTAGATCACCTGGTTGGTCGCGCGCGGAATGCTGCGCTTCGGATCGTCGGCCTCGGCCGCGGTGATGCCGATCAGCTCCAGCCCGCCGAACGAGAACATGATGGCGGCCATCGACATCACGAGCCCCGACACGCCGTTCGGGAAGAAGCCGCCGTGCTGCCACAGGTTCCGGACGCTCGCCTCCGGGCCTGCATGGCCGCTCGCGAGCAGCCAGCCGCCGAAGCCGATCATGCCGACGATCGCGGCGACCTTGATGATCGAGAACCAGAATTCCGTCTCGCCGTACGACTTCACGCTCGCCAGGTTGAGCAGGTTGATCGCGACGAAGAACACCAGCGCCGACACCCAGGTCGGCACGCCAGGCCACCAATACTGCACGTAGATCCCGACGGCCGACAGCTCGGCCATGCTGACGAGGATGTACAGCACCCAGTAGTTCCAGCCCGACAGGAAGCCGGTGAAGTGGCCGACATACTTGTTGGCGAAGTAGCTGAACGAGCCGGCGACGGGCTCGTCGACGACCATCTCGCCGAGCTGGCGCATGATGAAGAACGCGACGATGCCGGCCACCGCGTAGCCGAGCAGCACGGACGGGCCGGCCATCTTGATCGTCTGCGCGATGCCGAGGAACAGCCCCGTGCCGAGCGCGCCGCCGAGCGCAATCAGCTGGATGTGCCGGTTCTTCAGCCCGCGCTTCAGGCCGTCGCTCTCGTTTCCAGAAACCATGTCTTCTCCACTCTGTCCGCCTCCGCCTGAAGCGGGGTGCGGTGCGCCTCGGTGTGCCGGGCGCTGTTTTGCTGTGCCGGGGCCGTTCGTGGAGCCGCCGGGTTGGGGACTGCAATCTTCGCGTGGCGGCGCCCGATTCGCGTCGGCGTCCCCGCCAGACCGGCCGCCGACCGTCGCCGCGCCCGCCTTGCTGCGATCGCACACGAAAATCCGGCGTCAGTTTAGCGTCGCGACGGCGAAATCGGGTTTCGTAACCCGTTCATGCAAACCCTACATTATGAGATAAGATTGCATCCAGGAGACGGATGAGGAAATAAAAATGCATGAACCGGTTCTGGATCGCCTTGATCGGCACTTGCTCGCGATCCTGCAGGAGAACGGGCGCGCGTCGAACCTCGATCTGGCGAAGGCGGTCGGCCTGTCGCCCGCGCAGACACTGCGCCGCCACCGGCGGCTGGAGGAAATCGGCGCGATCCGCCGCTACGAAACCCGGCTGTGCCCCGACACGCTCGGTTTTGGCGTCACCGCCTTCGTGCACGTGACGATGGAGCGCGGGCATATCCGCGACCTGTCGAAGTTCCAGAAACTCGTGTCGGATCTCGCGCAGATCCAGGAGTGTTTTTCGGTGACGGGCGATATCGACTACGTGCTGAAGGTCGTCGCACGCGACCTGAAGGGACTGTCCACGTTCCTGCTCGAGACGCTGATGCGCATTCCCGGCGTGAGCGGCGTGCATTCGAGCGTGTGCCTCGACGAGATCAAGTGCACGAGCGCGATGCCGGTGGAAGGCTGACGCACCGGGCCGCACGCGCGGCCCGCTTACCTCACCGCCTCGAACGCACTGATCAGCAACGCCCCCGCCGCGATCACCAGGCAACCGGCCGTCCGGCGCGGCGTCAGCCGCTCGCCGAGATATACGCGCGCGATCAGCGCCGCGAACACCACGCTCGTTTCCCGCAACGCCGACACCGGCCCCATCGGCGCGCGATCCATCGCCCAGATCACGATGCCGTACGCGAGCGCCGCGAACACGCCGCCGCACGCGGCCTTCGCCGTTTCGCCGACATCCTGCGTCAGCCGTAACGGCCCCGCCCGCAGCCGGTAGTACGCGGCCATCATCGCGCCCGTCAGCACGAACATCCACGCGGTATAGCCGACCGTGTTGCCGCTTTCCCGCACGCCGATTCCGTCGACCACGCTGTAGGCCGCGATCGACACGCCGGTCGCGAACGCGGTCGGCAGGACCTGCATCATCCGGTGCTTCGCGTCGCGCCCGCGCTCCAGGCCGATCGCCAGGATGCCCGCGCAGATCAGCACGAGCCCGCATTGCGCGCCGGCATTCAGGTGCTCGCCCGCAAACGCCGCCGCGCCGAGCGTGACGAGCAGCGGCGCGGTGCCGCGCGCGACCGGATACGCGACGGTCAGGTCGCCGTGCTCGTACGCACGCACCAGCAGCAACGTATAGACGACGTGGATCACCGCCGATGCGACGACGCAGAGCCAGCTCGCGGGCGTGATCGGCGCCGCTGCCGGCAGGAACAGCAGCGCAAACAGCCCGATCGCGATCTGCAGCACGGTGGCCGAGCGCAGCCGGTCGCCGCTGCTGCGCACGAGCGCGTTCCATGACGCATGCAGGAATGCGGCACACAGAACGGCAAACAGGACGGGGATCGGCACGACGAGTACTCGCTGACGGTCGGCCACGCGAAATCGTCGCCGCAGGGCGTTCATCGTATGAATACGTCATCCGATTGTCAAAAAGCTTGCGCGATGCAGCACGTTGCGCGAACCGGGCAGCGATGCCCTTTCGTCCGCCCGGCGCGGCATCCGCGGCAATCGCCCCGCCCGCCGCGGAATGTGACGCAAAGGTGGCAGGCGGTCTGCCCCTTTCCGTTCTCTTTCGCCTTGCGTCCCGGCGTAATGAAATCGATACCGCAGCGCAATCGGCGCGAAACCACTCCGTCCCCATATCTTCATACGCGGCTGTTCCAATGCGCGTGCTCTCTCACGAGCTCCGCGCCGAACCGACACGGCGACGAAGCCGCTCTCCACCATCGAAGACCTTACCTGGAGTTTCCCGATGTTCCGTCAAGCCTTGCTCGTCACCGCCTGCGCAGCCGCGGCGCTGGCGCTGTTCGCCTGCGGCGGCAGCGACGATCCCACGTCGACGCCTGCCGTGTCGTCACAGTATGCGCTGCAGACCGCCACGCCGATCAAGCACGTCGTCGTGATCTATGGCGAAAACATCTCGTTCGACCACTACTTCGGCACCTACCCGAACGCGACGAACCCGTCGGGCGAACCGGCGTTCACCGCAAAAGCCGGCACGCCGACGCCGAACGGCCTGACGGGCACGCTGCTGACCGCGAACCCGAACTTCACGAACACGGCCAACGGCACCGACGCGGCGAACCCGTTCCGCCTCGATCGCACGCAGGCCGCGACCGCCGACCAGAACCACGCGTACACGGCCGAACAGCAGGCCGAGGACAACGGCCTCGCCGACCTGTTCCCGAAATACACCGGCAAGGGCTCGTCCGGCGGCGCAGGCGCGTTCGGCACGAAGGGCCAGGTGATGGGCTACTTCGACGGCAACACCGTGACCGCACTGTGGAACTACGCGCAGCGCTTCGCGATGAGCGACAACACGTACACGACGGTCTATGGGCCGTCGACGCCGGGCGCGCTGAACGTCGTGTCGGGCCAGACCAACGGGATGCAGATCGTGAAGACGTCGAAGCAGCCTTCGACGCTCGCAGCCTCGTCTTACTACATCAATGACGGCCAGGGCGGCCTCACGATGATCAACGACGTCGACCCGGGCTTCGACGTGTGTTCGAGCACGACCGACCAGGCGATGATGACGGGCAAGAACATCGGCGACCTGCTGAACGCCGCGAAGATCACGTGGGGCGGCTTCATGGGCGGCTTCAACCTGTCGACGACGAACGGCAACGGCACGACGGGCTGCGCGCGCAGCACGGTCGCCACCGCCGTGAACGCCGCGACGGCCGACTACATCCCGCACCACAACTGGTTCCAGTACTACGCGTCGACCGCGAACCCGCAACACACGCGCCCGAGCTCGGTCGCGGCAATCGGCTCGAGCTTCCAGGCCGACGGCAAGACCGCCGAACCCGCGAACCACCAGTACGACACGGACGACTTCTTCGCCGCCGTGAAGGCCGGGAACTTCCCGTCGGTCAGCTACCTGAAGGCCCCGGCCGCACAGGATGCGCACGCGGGCTATTCGGATCCGCTCGACGAGCAGGCGTTCGTGACGAAGGTCGTCAACTTCCTGCAGCAGCAGCCGGACTGGCAGAACACGGCCGTGATCGTCACCTATGACGACTCGGACGGCTGGTACGACCACGTGTACACGGCGCCGACCCACGCGTCGTCCGACCCGGTCGACCAGGTCAACGGCAACGGCAAGTGCGGCACGGGCGGCACCACCGGCGTGAACGGCGCGACCGTGAACGGCCGCTGCGGCCCGGGCGTGCGCATTCCGCTGATCGTGATCTCGCCGTACGCGAAGCAGAACTACGTCGACCACACGATGCTCGACCAGTCGTCCGTCGTGCGCTTCATCGAGGACAACTGGCTCGGCGGCCAGCGCATCGGCGGCGGTTCGTTCGATGCGACGGCCGGCGACCTGCGCGCGCTGTTCGACTTCACGTCGAAGCCGAACACGACGCCGCTGTACCTCGACCCGACGCTCGGCACCGCATTGAGCGCGGCACCGGCAATCTGACCGGTATTGCATGACCGCATGGCCGGCGCCTCACGCGCCGGCCGTTTCCGTTTGTTCCGTTCAACGCGCCGCTTCGTGCGGCGCCCGATTTCCGACCGACAGCATGACAGCTCGCCCCGCGTTCCCGTCTCCCGAAGCCTCCGGCACCACCGCGCCGCGCGCCCCTTCCCGCCTGCTGCGCCGCGCGGCGTTCGTGATCGGCGCCGCCGTGCTCGGCTACGGCGCGTTCGCGATCGCGTTTCCCGCGCAGGTACCGGCGGCGATCGGCACCGTCGTCGCCGACTGGACGGGTGCGAACCCGCATCCGGTCGTGCTGCAGCGGCCCGCCGCGCAGCCGCTGTCGGCGGTCGCGCAGCTTGGGCGCGCGTTGTTCGCCGATCCGTCGCTGTCCGCGTCGGGCAAGCAGTCGTGCGCGTCGTGCCACAGCCCCGATCATGCGTACGGCCCGCCGAACGCGCTCGACGTGCAGCCGGGCGGCCTCGCGATGACGCAGCAGGGGTATCGCCCGCCGCCGTCATTGATGTACCTGTACCGCCAGCCGAACTTCAGCATCGGCCCCGACGCCGGTGAAAACGACGCCGCACCGAGCGTCGCGCAGCAGGCCGCTTCGGCCGCCGGCGTGGTGAAGGCGCAGAAGGTGGCCGGCACGTCGGCCGCGCCGCAGCTCGTGCCGCAGGGCGGGATGTTCTGGGACGGCCGCGCCGATACGCTGCAGCAGCAGGCGTTCGGCCCGCTGCTGAATCCGGTCGAGATGGCGAACGCGAGCGTCGGCGACGTCGCGCGCAAGCTCGCGCAGTCGTCGCACCGCGCGCAGTTCGAGAAACTGTTCGGCGCGCGCGTGTTCGACAGCCCGCAGCTCGCGGTGTCGGAAGCGATGTTCGCGATCGCGCGCTATCAGGTGGAGGATCCGTCGTTCCACCCGTACAACAGCAAGTACGATCGCTGGCTCGAAGGCCGCGCGCGTCTCTCGCAGGCCGAACTGCGCGGGCTGCGCCTGTTCAACGACCCGGACAAGGCGAATTGCGCGGGCTGCCACCTGTCGAAGCCCGGCAAGGACGGGTTGCCGCCGATGTTTACCGATTACCAGTACGAGGCGCTCGGCGCGCCGCGCAACCGGCAACTCGCGCAGAACCGCAACCCGGCGTTCTACGATCTCGGCGTATGCGGGCCGTTCCGCGACGACCTGAAGGACCAGACGCAGTATTGCGGGATGTTTCTCACGCCGACGCTGCGCAACGCGGCGACGCGCCATGTGTTCTTCCACAACGGCGTGTTCCACACGCTCGACCAGGTGATGGCGTTCTACAACGAGCGCAGCATCTCGCCGCAGAAGTTCTATTCGCGCGGCGCGGACGGCAAGGTCGACGAGTACGACGACATTCCGCCGAAATACCGCGCGAACGTCGACGTGACCGATGCGCCGTTCGATCGCAAGCCGGGCGACAAGCCTGCGATGACGGCGCAGGACATCAAGGATATCGAAGCGTTTCTGGGCACGCTGAACGACGAGCCGGCGCGTTGAGGGGCCCGGCTATCGGTTGCCGTGCGCGCCGTGTTCGTCAGCGGCGCGCGCGGATGCACAGGAAGGCCGGCGCCAGCGACAGTTCCGCATGGAGCCGCTCCGATACGGCCTTCATCTCGGGTAGCGGTGTCGGTTCGACGAAACGGTCGAGATGCCAGCCGGCGTCGGCGAGCGCATTCAGGATGTCGGCGAGCGGCCGGCGCCAGGCCTCGACGTAGGGTTTCGGTTCGCCGAAGCCCGACCAATGGAAGCCGAAACGGCTCGTATCGAAGTACGTGCCGTCCCCGCGCGTGCGCTCGTCCATCCAGTCGCGCATCGGATGCGCCATCGAGAACACCAGCGTCGCGCCCGGCCGCGCGACGCGTCTGAATTCGCGCAGCGTCGGCGTCAGATCGCGCACGTAGTCGAACGCAAGCGAGCACAGGATCTTGTCGAAAGCGTGGTCGGGCAGCCAGTCGAGCGGCGCCGCGAGATCGCCTTCCGCGACGTCGACCGCGAGCCCCGCGCAACGCGCCTTCGCGAGCGCGACCATCTCGGGCGTGATGTCGAACGCGTGCACGGTCGCACCGTGGCGCGCGAGGTGCTCGCTGCAGATGCCGGGGCCGCAGCCGGCGTCGAGCACCGTCAGGCCGTCGACGTCGCCAAGCAGCGCCATCGCGGCCGGCCGTTCGTACAGCGCGTTGTGCGCCTTGGTCGGCGCGATGTCCGCGTAGCGTTGCGCGAAGCTCGCGTACACGCGGCGGGCGGACGGTTCGTTCGGGTCGGTCATGCGGCATCCGTCGGTGGAGACTGGGCAGGCCGATTCTGCCCGATCCGACGGCGGCTGGCGACCCGCCCTCGCGCCGACGTCAGGACAGGCTGTCGAGCAGCCGATACCACGCGACCCCGGCCGCGATATAGAAGCGCTGCAACCCGTGCAACGGGATCGGGCGGATCGGCGTAACCCGGAACGGCAGCGGCAGTTGCGCATCGCCCGACAGATGCGCGGCCAGGTGCTTGCCGAGCGTCGTCGCCATCGCGATGCCGCGGCCGTTGTAGCCGAGCGCGATCGTCACGCCCGGCGCGGGCTCGTGCACGTGCGGCAGGAAATCCGCGGTGATCGCGACGCGCCCCGCCCAGCGGTATTCGAACCGGACGTCCTTCAGTTGCGGATACAGCAGCGTCGTCGCGCGTTCGAGGTGGCGCCAGTCGCTCGCCGCGCGCGGGTCGGCGAACGGGCCGCGGCCGCCCATCAGCAGGCGCCCGGCCGCATCGCGCCGGAAGTACAGCAGCAGGCGCCGCGCATCCGATGCAACCTCGCCGCCAGCGAGGATGTCGCGGCCAAGCTCCGGCGCGAGCGGTTCCGTCGCGACGATGAAACTGTTCGCGGCGATCACCGACTGGCGCAAGCCGGGCCACAGCCCGTCCGTGTAGCCGTTGGTCGCGATCACGACGCGTTCGGCCGACAGCGTCGCGCCGCCGGACGTCGCGATCCGCCAGCGGCCGTCGGCGCGCGTCAGCCCGACGGCGCGGGTCGACCCATGCACGACCGCCCCGCTCGCCTGCGCCGCGCGCACGAGGCCGCGCGTATAGCTGAGCGGTTGCACGCTGCCCGCGCGGCGATCGATCCAGCCGCCCGCGTAGGCATGCGTGCCGAGTCGACGCGCGACTTCGTCGCGGCCAAGCACGTCGACCGGCGCGCCGCGCGCGGCCCATTGCTGCGCGCGACGTGCGACCGTGTCGAGCATCGCGGCGGTCGGCGCCGGCTGGATCCAGCCGTGGCGTCGCGCATCGCAGTCGATCGCGTGTCGCGCGATCAGGTCGAATACCGTGTCGGCCGCGCCGCCGACGATGCCGGCAAGCTGTTCGCCGGCCTCGTCGCCGAACCGGCGGACCAGTTCGTCGGGATCGTATTTCAGCCCGGGAATCACCTGCCCGCCGTTGCGGCCCGATGCACCCCAGCCCGGCTGCGCGCCGTCGATCACGCGGACGTTGACGCCGCGTTCGGCCAGATGAAGTGCGGTCGACAGGCCCGTGAAACCCGCGCCGACGATCGCCACGTCGCACGACACGGACGCGTCGAGCGCGGGCGTATCGGGCGCCGGCGCGGCGGTTGCCGCCCACAGCGAATCCGGCCACTGCGCGTCGGGCCATCCGGGTGCCGCGTTCGTTGCGCTCATGATCGATCCGGGTGGTCGGCGCCGTCCGACGCCAGCAGGCGGCGCAGGAATTCCTGCGTGCGGTGATGCGTCGGCTGCGTGAGCACATCGCGCGCCGGTCCGCTTTCGCAGATGGTGCCGTCGTGCAGGAAGCACACGCGGTCGGCCACCTCGCGTGCGAATGCCATTTCGTGCGTGACGACCACCATGGTCATCCCGTCGCGGGCGAGCCCGCGCATCACGCCGAGCACTTCGCCGACGAGTTCGGGGTCGAGCGCCGACGTCGGCTCGTCGAACAGGATGGCCTGCGGCTCCATCGCAAGCGCGCGTGCGATCGCGACGCGCTGCTGCTGCCCGCCCGACAGCTCCGACGGATACGCATTCATCCGGTGCGAAAGCCCGACCTTGTCGAGCAGCGCGCGGGCCTGCTCGCGCGCCTGCGCGGCCGGCATGCGCCGCACGTGGACGGGCCCTTCCATCACGTTCTCGAGCGCCGTGCGGTGCGCGAACAGGTTGAAGCGCTGGAACACCATGCCGACCCGCATCCGCAGTTCGTGGATCCGCTTCGAATGCGCGTCGACCTTCACGCCGTCGATCGTGATCGCCCCTTCGTCATAGGTCTCGAAGCCGTTGATACAGCGCAGCACGGTCGACTTGCCGGAACCGGACGGCCCGATCAGGCACACGACTTCCCCCTGCTGCACGTCGAGGCTCACGCCCTTCAGCACCGCGTGCTGCTGAAACCGTTTATGGATGGAATCGATCCGGATCATGCGCCCCTCCTCAGTGCGAGCCGCTTGCCGAGCCGGTTCACGCCGAACATCAGCGGCAGGCCAAGCGCGAGATACAGCAGCGCGACGAGCGTGTAGACGCTCATGTTCTGGAACGTCGACGACGCGATCAGCTGGCCGGCGCGCGTGATCTCGGCGACCGTGATCGTCGACGCGACCGACGAATCCTTCAGCAGCATCACCAGCGTGTTGCCGTACGGCGGCAGCGCGATGCGGAACGCCTGCGGCAGCACCACGCGCCGCATGATCATCGGGCCGCGCATGCCGATCGCGTGCGCGGCTTCGATCTGGCCGTGGTCGATCGCCTCGATGCCCGCGCGGAAGTTCTCCGCCTGATACGCCGAATACGCGATGCCGAGGCCGAGCACGCCGGCCTGGAACGCCGACAGTTGCACGCCGAGATCAGGCAGCACGAAGTACATGTAAAACAGCTGCACGATGATCGGCAGCCCGCGGATCACGTTGACGATCGTGCTGCCGGCCGTCGAGACGGCACGATTGCGCGACACCTTCATCAACGCGAGGATCAGCCCGAGCACCGAGCTGAGCACGAACGCGCATGCGGTGATCTCGATCGTGACCACCGCGCCCTTCAGCAGGATCGGCAGGAAATCGATCGCATTCTGAAAAAACATGAGGTCTCCTATGCGACGGCAGGACGGCCTGCCGCCGGGAATGCCCGCGACGCGCGGGCGATGCCGGTCGGGAATCGAATGCCGACGCTCAGCTCATGTGCCACTTCTGCAGGATCTGCTGCAGCGTGCCGTCGCTCTTCATCTTGCGGATCGCGCCGTTGAGCTGTTCGAGTGTCGCGGTGTCACCCTTGCGCACGATGAAGCACACCTGCCCCTTCACGACGCTCTGGTATTCCGGCACGAGCCGCACCTGGCGATTGACGCCGTGCTCGATCTGGTACGCGACGATCGGCTGGTCGGCGAAGCCGGCCTTGATGCGCCCGAGCGCGACGTCGCGCATGATGTCGGCGATCGAATCGTAGGTCCGGACTTCCTTGAAGATGCCCTTCTTGTTGAGCGCATCGACGAACGCCGTGCCGACCTGCGCGCCGACCACCTGGTCCTTGAAATCGTCCATCGACGTATAGCGGCCCGGGTCGTCGGCCTTCACGATCAGGCCTTCGCCGAACGAGTAGACGGTGTCGGAGAAATCGACGACCTGCTGGCGCGCCGGCGTCTTCAGCATCGCGGCCGAGATGATGTCGATCTTCTGCGTGGTGAGCGACGGGATCAGCGCCGAGAACACGGTCTGCTGCACGTCGACGCGAAACCCGGCCGACTTCCCGGCTGCCGTGATCGCGTCGACCATCATCCCCTGGATCGAATTGCTCTTGACGTCGAGAAACGTGAACGGCACGCCGGTGGCCGTCGCGCCGACCTTCAGCGTCGGCTCGGCAGCAACGGCGCTCGCCGAAGCCGTGGAGAGGGCGATACAGGCGGCGAAACCGGCGGCCAGTGCGCCGAACCGCTTGATGAACGGAACCATGGTGACTCCTTCTCGAATAATCCGGGCGCCGGCCGGTCGCTGATCGACACTGCGACGATGGCTTGATCTTAAAACGAATCAAAAACATCGCAAATAGATTTTTGCGTATCGATATTCGATACGCTATGATGCAATATCGAATCGATTCCGCTCCTCGCCATGGAAACGTCGCCCGACCAAGCAAACGATCTGCTGTTCAACCAGTCGCTGGAAAAAGGGCTGAACGTGCTGCGCGCGTTCAGCGCGAAGCGGCGCACGATGACGCTGGCGGAAGTCGCCGACGCGGCGGGGATGACGAAAAGCTCCGCGCAGCGGATGGTCTATACGCTCGAGAAGCTCGGCTACATCCGCAAGCATCCGGTCACGCGGCGTTACCAGCTCACGCCGCACGTGATGCGGATCGGCTTCAACTATCTCGCCGCCGACACGTTGATCGACGTCGCGAATCCGTTCCTGTCCGAGCTCACGAACGTGACCGGCGAAACCACCAACCTCACCGAGCCGGACGACGACGAAATGGTGTACGTCGCGCGTTTCGTGTCGACCAAGTTCGTGCCGATCCACATGCCGATCGGCAGCCGCATCCCGATGTACTGCACCGGCAGCGGCCGCGCGTTCCTGAGCGCGTTGCCGCCGGACGACGCACGCGCACGGCTCGACGGCATGGCGCGCACGCCGCATACGCCGCGCACGGTCACGGCACTCGACGATCTCGTCGCGCTGCTCGACAGCGCGCGGCGCGAAGGCTACGCGACCAACCAGGAAGAACTGTTTATCGGCGACATGTCGATCGCGGCGCCCGTGCTCGGCAGCCAGGGGCAGCCGGTCGCGGCCGTGCACGTGGTCGCGCCGACGAGCCGCTGGACGTTCGACGACGCGCGCCGCAAGCTCGCGCCGGCGGTGATCGACTGTGCGCGCGGGATCAGCAATTCGATACGGACGCTTGAGTAGCGTCGGCGAAACGGCACACGGCACGCCGTTGCATGGCGCAACGGCGTTCGATCGCTACTGCGGCTTGGGCGAATGCTCGGTCCGGTAGGTACGGTTCGGGCGCGATACGAGTTGCTTCGCTGCAACGTCCAGTTCCTTGCCGTGATACAGATCGATGCACTTCAGGAAGTCGAACTTCACGTCCCTGACTTCAGATTCGACAACCGGATTTCGATAGTCACGGGCCAGATACTTCGCGACCAGCGCGTGAATGACATCCGGCGCACGTTCCATGTCGTAGTAGGTCCAGTCACGCAACGCGCTGGTGCTGCTACCGATGTCCTTGCTCGCGCCGGGCGCCTGCTTGTATGCGGTAGCCAGACACTCCGCAAGCACCATGTCCTTGAAGTTCTGGAAATAAGTTCGTGAGCCTGCCTCAGGCGCCGCCTGTGCGGCGTCCTTCGCCACGACCATCGCCGGTTGAAACGCGATGCACGCCAACGCGGCAGCGATCCGGACTCCCCTCATGACAGGCTCCAAAAATTTGCGCGATCGGTACGATACCGCGTGCCCGGTTCGTTGAAGTGACCATGGCTGCGGCTCTGGATGCTCGACTCCACCGCCATCCCCAGCCGCGCCTCGAAGATCGGATCAAACCCCGACGCGGAAAAGTATTGCCGACTGTCGCCGCCGGCCGCTTCGTCCACCCACCCCCTCGTTTTCCCCGATCCCGTTCGCCTTGACTCCGCCGCCTCGATCGACAAAACTTCGCACATCGTCAGTGTGATCACAGATCGCAGATCAATCCCAGGAGAACCCGCCTTGGCGCCCCGTATCGTCCCGCCCGCACTGAAAGCCATCGAACAGGAAACGATGGCCGACAAGGTCTACCAGCAACTGCGCGAAGCGCTGATGAGCGGCCGCTTCGCGCCCGGTCAGGCGTTGAGCCTGCGCAGCGTCGCCGAGGCGGTCGGCTCGTCGACGATGCCCGTGCGTGCCGCGCTCACGCGGCTGCGCGCCGAACGCGCGCTGGTCGACGGCCCGAATCGCGCGCTCGTCGTTCCGCCGATGACGCTCGACATGCTCGACGAACTGCGCGACGTGCGGATCGCCCTCGAAGGCTGCATCGCCGAGCGCGCGTGCGCCCGGATGACCGACGCGCAGATCGCGGTCGTGCGCAAGACCTGCGAGACGATGCAGGCACACGTCGAGGCCGGCCGCTCGCGCGCCTACCTGCAAAGCAATTTTGCGTTCCACAGCGCGATCTACGCGCACGGCGCCAGCGAAAACACGCTTGCGATCGTCGAGAACCTGTGGATGCGCGTCGGCCCGTTCCTCAACATGGTCGCGCTCGACATCCCGCACATGCGGCGCTCGATGGATGCGCACCGCGCCATCGTCGATGCACTCGAGCGACGCGACGGCGCGGGCGTGCGGGCCGGCATCGCGCTCGACATCGGCGGCGCCGCGCACGATCTCGCCGAGACGCTGCGGGCCGAACAGACACCGCGGACCGTGAACGCGAAACCGTAGCCGCCGCCCGCCTCGACCCGCCGAATCGCGAGCGGCCGCAATCCGACTACACCAACGATGGAGACAACCCGGCATGACAGCTTCCGACCTGCTGAAACCCTATGACGGCCTGCGCGTCCTCGTGACGGGCGGCGCGTCGGGCATCGGCCTCGAAATCGCCGACGCGTTCGCCGAATGCGGCGGGCGTGTCCACGTGTGCGACGCGTCGCAGGCCGCGATCTCGGCGCTCGCCGACCGTCCGCCGCGCGCCGCGGCCGGCGCGATCAGCGCGACGCTGGCCGACGTATCCGACCCGGCCGCGGTCGAGCGCGTGTTCGCCGACGTGTCGACCGGGCTCGGCGGCCTCGACGTGCTGGTCAACAACGCGGGTATCGCCGGCCCGACCGGCGGCATCGACGAAATTGACCCCGTGCAGTGGGAACAAACCGTCGCGATCAACCTGAACGCGCAATTCCAGTTCGCGCGCCACGCGGTGCCGCTGCTGCGCGAGTCGAAACACGGCGGCGCGATCATTGCGCTGTCGTCGGTCGCCGGCCGGCTCGGTTATGCGTTCCGCTCGCCGTATGCGGCGACCAAATGGGCGGTGGTCGGCCTCGTGAAGAGCCTCGCGATCGAACTCGGGCCGCTCGGCATCCGCGTGAACGCGATCCAGCCCGGTATCGTGCGCGGCCCGCGGATGCGCCGCGTGATCGAGGCGCGCGCGCAGCAGCTCGGCATCGGCTACGACGACATGGAGCAGCGCTATCTCGAGAAGATCTCGCTGCGGCGCATGACCGATCCGGCCGAAATCGCCGCGACCGCGCTGTTCCTGTGCTCGCCGGGCGGGCACGGAATCACCGGGCAGGCGATCTCCGTCTGCGGCAACGTCGAAGTGCTCTGACGCGTCCTGCATCGTTCATCGAAAGGAATCCATCCGTGGCAAACGCTCGCAAAGTCATCATCACCTGTGCGCCGACCGGCGCGATCCATACGCCGTCGATGTCGCCGTACCTGCCTGTCACACCGCACGAAATCGAAACCGCCGCGGTCGCGGCCGCACGGGCCGGCGCGGCGATCCTGCACCTGCACGCACGCAACCCGTCCGACGGCAAGCCGACCCAGGATCCGGCCGTGTTCGCCGAATTCCTGCCGCGCATCAAGGCGCAGACCGACGCGGTGATCAACCTCACGTCGGGCGGCAGCCCGCACATGACGGTCGACGAACGGCTGCAGCCCGCGCTGCATTTCCAGCCCGAGGTCGCGTCGTTGAACATGGGCTCGATGAACTTCGGGCTGTACCCGATGCTCGAGCGCTTCCGCGAGCTGAAGCATCCGTGGGAACGGGAACATCTCGAGAAAAGCCGCGATCTCGTGTTCAAGAACACGTTCGCGGACATCGAGACGATCCTCACGCGCTGCGGCGCGAACGGCACGCGGTTCGAATTCGAGTGCTACGACATCTCGCATCTGTACAACCTCGCGCACTTCGTCGATCGCGGGCTCGCGAAACCGCCGTTCTTCGTGCAAAGCGTGTTCGGCCTGCTCGGCGGGATCGGCGCGCACCCGGAAGACCTGATGCACATGCGCCGCACGGCCGACCGCCTGTTCGGCAGCGATTACGTGTGGTCGATCCTCGGCGCGGGCCGCAACCAGATTCCGCTCGCGACGATCGGCGCCGCGCAAGGCGCGAACGTGCGCGTCGGGCTCGAGGATTCGCTGTGGATCGCGCCCGGCAAGCTCGCCGAATCGAGCGCCGCGCAAGTCCTGAAAATGCGGCAGGTGCTCGAAGGCCTGTCGCTCGAGATCGCGACACCGGCCGAGGCGCGCGCGATGCTCGCGCTCAAGGGCGGCGACGCGGTGAATTTCTGATCGCCGGGTCGCCACCCGAACACCCGCATCCGCAAGCGCAGTGACAAGGCGCCGGCCCGAGCCGGCCGGCGCCAGGACGCCCTTGATCGCCCCGCTCCGTTCGAGCGCCGCCGGCGCGGCTCCGTCGCCTGCCCATCCGCTGCGTGCCTCGCAGCGGCATTTGCCGAACGCGGCGCGCCGTGCTTGCCGTGCGCGCCGGTTCGCCCTTACCGGAGTCGTCCGCATGTCCACTCATCACGCTCAGGCCCTGTCGTCCGCCGCGACCGACGCGAACACGTCGCTGAACCGGCTGCTGTTCCGCAAACTGATGCCGCTGCTGATCGTCGCGTATGTGATCAGCTTTCTCGACCGCACCAACATCGCGTTCGCCAAACATTCGATGGGCGTCGATCTCGGCATTTCATCGGCCGCGTACGGGCTCGGCGCAGGGCTGTTCTTTCTCACCTACGCGCTCTTCGAGATCCCGAGCAACCTGATCATGCATCGCGTCGGCGCACGCTTCTGGATCACGCGGATCATGATCACGTGGGGCGCGCTGTCGGTCGCGATGGCGTTCGTGAGCGGCGAGACGTCGTTCTACGTGATGCGCCTGCTGCTCGGCGTGGCCGAAGCCGGCCTGTTTCCCGGCGTGATGCTGTATCTGACGTACTGGTTCGGCCGGGAGGAGCGTGCGCGCGCCACCGGCTATTTCCTGCTCGGCGTGTGCATTGCGAATATCGTCGGCGGGCCGCTGGCCGGTGCACTGATCGAACTCGACGGCACGCTCGGTTTCCACGGCTGGCAATGGCTGTTCGTCGTCGAGGGCATTCCGGCGATCCTGCTCGCGTTCGTCGTGTGGACACGATTGCCGGACCGTCCGAGCGCCGCGCCGTGGCTCGCCCCGGAAACCGGCCGCGCGCTCGAGCGCAAGCTGGCCGCCGAACAGGACGCGGGCGTCGCCGCGCACGGCGGCCACGCGTTCGGCGCCGCATTGCGCGACCCGCAGATCTGGCTCGCGATCTTCGTGTACTTCTGCCACCAGTTGACCATCTACACGGTGATCTTCTTCCTGCCGGGGATCATCGGCGCGTCGGGACGTCTGTCGCCGGTCGCGGTCGGATTGCTGACGTCGCTGCCCTGGCTCGCCGCCGCGCTCGGGGCCGGGACGCTGCCGCGCTTCGCACGCGAGTCGCGTCATTCGCGGCGGATGCTGTGCGCGGGGCTCGCGATCATGGCGGCCGGGATGGTCGGCGCCGCGCATGCGTCACCGTTGGCGGGCCTGCTCTGCGTGTGCGTGTCCGCGTCGATGTTCTTCGTCGTGCAGTCGATCGTGTTCACGTTTCCGGCGTCGCGGCTCGCCGGCAGTGCGCTGGCCGGCGGGCTCGGGCTCGTGAATACCTGCGGGTTGCTCGGCGGCTTCGTCGGGCCCACCGTCGTCGGCGCGATCGAACAGGCGACCGGCAATGCAAAGAACGGGTTGACGCTGCTGGCGGCCGCGCTCGTCGTCGCGGCATTCGCGAGCCTCGCGTTGCGTCACGGGCACGAGCGCGCCGACGTGCGGTCGCGCGGCTGAAAGGCAGGCCGGAATCAGACCGGCGTGGGACGGGCTCCGCCCCGCCCGCCTCACGCCGTCAGAACAGATACATCCCCGCGACGAACACGACACCCGAGAACAGCAGCGTCGTCACGCAGTACCCCATGATGTCGCGCACCCCGAGCCCGGCAATCGCCAGCGCGGGCAGCGCCCAGAACGGCTGCGCCATGTTGGTCCAGGCCTCGCCGTACGCGATCGCCATCGCCGCCTTGCCGAGATCGGCACCGAGCGCCTGAGCCGCCGGCATCACGAACGGGCCCTGCACGACCCAGTGGCCGCCGCCCGACGGCACCGCGAAATTGATCACGGCCGAACTCAGGAACGCGAGCAGCGGGAACGTATGCACGTTCGCGATATCGACGAACCACTTCGTGATCACGCCCGCGAGCCCCGAATGATCCATCAGCGCCTGGATGCCCGCGTAGAACGGGAACTGGATCATGATCCCCGACGCACCGCGCGCCGCGCCGGCCACCGCGCGCGCATAGGCCATCGGCGTACGGTGCAGCAGGATGCCGGCCGCGAGGAACGCGAGGTTCACGGTGTCGATGTCGAGTGCGAAGCCCTTCTGCACGAACTTCAGCGCGAGGAACGCCGCACACAGCGCCGCGACGAACACCGACAACGCACGGCTCTCCTCCATCCGCTCCGCGAACGTCGCGTCGGGCCCGAGCTGGCGCTCGACGCTCGGCGGTTCGGCCAGCAGCGCCGGATCGACGCTGACCACGTCGCCCGGCTTCGGCATCATCAGGCGCGCGAGGAACGGCAGCATCACGATCAGGCCGATCGTGATGAACGCGTTGTAACCGGTGAAGATCGTCTGCGACACGGGAATCAGCCCGATGGTCTTTTCCATCGGGTTGCCCTTCGTCGCCGCGACGAGCGGGACCGAACCCGACATTCCCCCGTGCCAGCTCAGGAAGCCCATGTACGCGGACGCGACGAGCAGCCGGTAATCGCTGCCGGCCACGCGACGCGCCACTTCGCGCGCGAGCATCGCGCCGAGCACGAGGCCGAAGCCCCAGTTGATCGCGCACGCGAGCGCGCCGACGAACGCGACGAGCATCACGCCCTGCCCCGGCGTGCGCGCGGTGCTCGCGAGCGCGACGAGCATGCGCTTCACGGGCGGCGAACTCGCGAGTGCGTGACCGGTGACGAGAATCATCACCATCTGCATCGAGAACGCGAGCAGGTTCCAGAAACCCGAACCCCACATCGTCGTGAGTTGCGCAGGCGTATTCGGCGTGAGGCCGAACGCGAGCGCGAACGTGACGATCGTCAGCAGGATCGCGAAAATCAACGGGTCGGGCAACACGCGGTGAACCACCTGCGTGAAAAAGCGGGAAATGCGCTGGATCAACTTGAGCTCCTCGTTTCCTGATAGGGACGTCCGCGCGTATCGTTGTTGGTTGATGCGCGGAAACGCGCGGATTCTTGCATAGAACCGGCGGGCGCGCTTTGGCATGCGCGGGGCCGCGATCGCGCGGCGGTACCGACAGGGAAACAGGAACAAGTGGCGGGACGGGCTCGAGCCGCTTCGCAGCCGCGATCAGTGCATCGCGTTCGTCACGCCGCCCAGCGCCCGCGCTCCATCGCCTCTACCATCATGCCGAGTGTGAGCGACCGGCCCCCCAGGATTTCCCGCGCCTCGCCGCTGAACGGCGATCTGACGACCGTGGCAAGGAACGAACCGATGCCGAGCTTCGCCGACGGGTAGTAATCGTGGATGTCGAACATGGACAAGTCGACGTCAAACGTCACGGCCCATCGCCGGACGAACGCATCGATGTGCTCCGGCTCCATATCGAGATCGTGATAGAGGTCAGTGTCCCGCATCAGTTCGATCCGATCGACTGGCAACTTGCCGATATCGGTCGCAATGAACGCTTCGAGGTTTTTCCACGCGTCAGCCATACAAACGATCCTCGGGCTTCACGATGCTGTTGTACGTGCCGATCGCGCGATAAGTGATCAGCGAGATATCCGTTGCCAGGAGTACCCAACCTGCTCCCGGAATGGCGCGCCCGACATTTGAACGAGCGCAAAAGGCTATCGTGAACGACTCGGGAGGGACAACCGCCCCATGGAAGCAAAGGCTGGCGCAAGCGTGCATTCCGACGCAAGCGATCGACCGGATATCGTTCCTTTAATACGGCTCCACGCTTGCACTTCTGATCGTGACAGCTTCGTCGTGCAGCACGGATCCTCGCGGCGATGGCTTGCCCTGGAACGGATACAAATCGTCAATTTTCGGTGACCCGTTGGCGACAAAAGCGCAAACGTCGTTCGCTTCCTGGCTGCATGTGCGCATTAACGCATCGCCGCCGCACGCTCCTTGACCACCTCCATCGCCTTCGCCCGCCCCTCACTCCACCGCTGCGCCACCCGATACGCGACAAGCGCCCCGGCCACGGCAAACAGCATCGGCACGAGGCTGTCGTGATCCGCGCGGGTGAACTCGAGCAGCAGCACGACCGCCGTGATCGGCATCTGCATCGACGCGGCGAGAAATGCGGTCGCACCGACGAGCGCACAGGCGCCGATCGACGCACCCGGCCACACGAGGCTCCACAGCCCGCCGAGCACGACGCCGAGCAGCGCACCGTTCGCGAGGCCCGGCGTCAGCAGGCCGCCTTCCGCGCCGGCCCGCAGGCTGCCGGCCTCGATCAGCACCTTCAGCACGAGCAGCGCAGCGGCGAGGCCGATCGTCAGCGTGCCGTCGAAACCCAGCGACGCCGGGCCCTTGCCGTTGCCGAGCAGTTGCGGCAAACGCATCGCGAGCACGCCGATCACCGCAAAGTTGAGCAGCGCGAGCACGGGCAGCCGCCCGTCCTTCGGCGCGTTCGCCCGGGCGCGGGTCGTGAGCCGCACGAAACCATATGCGGCGAAGCCGAATAGCGGCCCGCAGACGATCGACCATGTCACCAGCGGCGTGCTCAGCACGAACGGCGGCACCGTGTACTGGTGTTCGTTGCCGAGGCCGATCCACGCAACGGCCGCCGCGATCGCCGACGTCGCGACCGCCACGACCAGCGCACGCAGTTCGAACGTGCCGAGCAGCACTTCGAGCACGAAGATCGCGCCGCCGAGCGGCACGTTATAGACGGCCGCGAGGCCCGCGCCCGCACCGCACGCGACCATCAGCCGGCAATCGTCGGGAGTGAGCCCCGCACGATGCGCAAGCTGCCCCGCCAGCATCGATCCGATCTCGCGCGGAGCGACTTCGCGGCCGAGCGGCGAGCCGAGCGCGACGGTGACGATCTGCAGCAGCGCGTGAATCGTCGTGCTGACGACCGGCATCCGCGGATCGGCCGCGCGCACCGCGCGGCGGATGCTGACGAGCGGCCGGCCATACCGGTACAGCGCCCACCAGCCGCCGCCGGCGACGATCCCGCAGACGATCAGCACCGCGAGCCGGCGGAGCGGATCGGCGCCGGTCACGCCGGTGAGGAAGCTCTCGGTGCCGATCACGTGCGCGATGCTGTAGCCGAACGCGACGTGCTGGATCGCATGCAGCAGCAGCGCGAGCAGCATGCCGCCGAGACCCGCGCCGGCGCCGGTCAGGATCGTGACGACGGCCATGCGCGCGAACGGGCTGGCGGCCGGCGAAGGGGATGCGGGAGCGGACGGGAGATCGGGGCGCATGGGGTTCGCGAATGGGATCGAAAAAGACGGCGCGCAACACGCACGCCGTCGTCAGGTCCGCATCGTAGGCCGGCGACAATCATGAGACAAACGTATTTTTCGAATCGACTCATGCGTTTGATGAATACACGAAGACCGGCGGGTCGAGACAGCCCGAAGTTCACCGCCCGCTTCAATGCGGATACGTGATGCGTTCCGGTTCACGCCGCGGGATCGCCTTCCCGTTGCGGCGAATTCGTGAGAACGGCCGCGTGCTTCGAGTCGGCAGGTCGCGTGATCCGGTTGACGAGCCTGGATGAAGCGCGTCGACGCGTGCACGCGTCCGCGTTTGAACGCGGGTGCTGCCGGTCGTGAGCGTAGGCTCAGGCGAGCCACTCTCCGCGCGCCAGTCGCACCGATCCACCGCCGCGCCACGCCCCGCTCATGTTGCAACGACGCGACAGCACGCCCGCGACGGAGGGATACCGCCCGCGTGCGACCGTGCAAAAACCACCACCGTCACGCGCGCGCGGCGCGTCGTGTCAGTTTTGTGAACGACTCTTGCCCGATCCGGAAAGGTGCGCTCGCGGCCCCCGGCGGCCTTGCGCGCGGGTTGCGTTCCTATACTTGCGCCGAACTTTTGTTCCCCTTCCCACACGCAGGAGCCTCACTTGAAAAAAACCCTCGTCGCCGGCGCATGCACCGCCACGCTGTTCGCCCCGCTCGCTCACGCACAGAGCTCGGTCACGCTGTACGGCCTTATCGATGCCGGCATCGTCTACACCAACAACGCCAACGGCGCGTCGCTGTGGCGCCTGAACAGCGGCACCGTCAACGGCAGCCGCCTCGGGTTTCGCGGCACCGAGGATCTCGGCGGCGGCCTGAAGGCGCTGTTCGTGCTCGAGAACGGCTTCAACGTGAACAACGGCGGGCTCGGGCAGGACGGCAAGCTGTTCGGCCGCCACGCGTACGTCGGCCTGAGCCAGAGCGGCTATGGCACGCTGACGCTCGGCCGCCAGTACGACACGATGGTCGATTTCGTCGCGCCGCTGTCCGCCACGGCCGGCGACCTCGGCGACACGAGCTTCGCGCATCCGTTCGACAACGACAACCTGAACCACTCGCTGCGCATCAACAACGCGGTCAAGTACACGAGCGAGACGTATGCGGGCTTCAAGGTCGGCGCGATGTACGCGTTCTCGAACGCGACCAGCTTCGGCGCGAACCGCGCATACAGCGTCGCGGCGAGCTACACGAACGGCCCGCTGAAGCTGGCCGGCGCGTACCTGCAGATGAACGGCACGAAGGGCTCGACGAGCGCGAGCCCGGGCGCGACCGACGCGGCCGAAGCGAAGAGCCTGAACCAGGGCGGCTGGTCGATCGGCTCGGACCGCATGCGTTCGTACGGCGGCGGCATCAGCTACGGGTTCGGCCCGGCCACCGTCGGCTTCGTCTATACGCGCTCGCAGTACGACAACACGGGCTCGTTCGGCTCGACCGGCCAGGTCGCGTTCAACAACTACGACGTGAACGTGCGCTATGCGGTGACGCCGGCCGTCAGCCTCGGCGCGGCCTACGTGTACACGGACGCCAGCGTGTCGAACCCCGACAGCAGGCACGGCACCGATCCGAAGTGGCACCAGGTCGACCTGCAGGCCGTCTACAAGCTGTCGCGCCGCACGGACGTCTACGCGGAAGCGATGTATCAGCACGCATCGGGCCGCGGCTACCAGGCGTTCATCGACGGCTCGGGCGGCGCATCGAGCACCGCGAACCAGATCGTCGGCACGATCGGCATGCGCACGCGCTTCTGATCGACGCAATGCATCGCCGCCCGACGCTCACGCACCTGCGTTCGCATGCGGGTTCGTGTGCGGCGGGCGGCGCATCAATGTTGTTCCATCTGGAAGGCAGCCTGCCTGGAATCGGGGTTTTTACGCGCTCGGGCGCTGCGTAGACTGCCAGCGAAGGTCGGGGGCACGCATCGCGCGTCGCGCCGGCCACCTACCCCGTACCCAGGAGAACCTCGTGAAATCGCTCGTCGTTACCGCCGCCGCTGCCGTCCTGCTCGCTGCACCGGCCCTGTCGTTCGCCCAGTCGGCAAAGTCGCCCGTCACGCGCGCGCAAGTGCTGCAGGAGCTGATCGACCTCGAATCGGTCGGCTACAACCCGGCGCGCGGCGAATCCATCAACTATCCGGACGACATCCTCGCGGCACAGGAGCGGCTCCACGAAAAGCGCCTCGCGCAACAGAAGGCCGCGCACGCCGCATACGGCCCGGCCGGCGAGCCGGCAACGGAATCGGGCGCGGCGGCAAAGCCCGCGCTGTAACGTCATGACGATGCGCCGCGCCCACGGAGAGGATGTACCGTGGGCGCGGCGAGTCGCGTTGGCGTGATTGGCGAAATTCGCGTGAAGAGAAGAAGCCGGCTGAAGAGAAGCAGCCGGCGATACGGCGATGCGCCGATATGCGTCGGCCGCTCAGGCGGCCTGCGGTTCGCGGTCGATCGCGTTCAGCATCTCGACGTCGCGCGCGATCATCCCCGGCACCTGGGCACGCAGCATCTCGACCCACGTCCGCACCTTCGCATCGACGAAGCGGCGCGACGGATACAGCGCGTACACGTTCATCTTCTGCAGGATGTGCGCGGGCAGCACGCGCACGAGCGTGCCGTCGCGCAGCGCGTCGATCGCCGAGTAAAGCGGCAGCATGCCGATCCCGATGCCGTCGCGGATCGCGAGCGCGAGCGATTCAGCCGTATTGGTCTGCACCGGCCCCGCGACGTGAATCTGCTCGACGCCTTCGGGCCCTTCGAGCACCCATTCGTGCGTCGGGAACGCCGGCGTGCACAGCGTCAGGCACGCGTGCGCGGCGAGATCCTGCGGACGGGCCGGCGCGCCGTGGCGTTTCACGTAGTCGGGCGACGCGCACAGGATGCTGAAGGTCGAGCCGAGCAGGTGCGACACGAGCTCCGAATCGGGAAGCGACGACGCGGTCACGACGGCCATGTCGCTCGTCCCGTCGAACAGGTCGGGCATGCGCTGCGACAGCGACAGCTCGATCGACACGTCCGGAAACTGCGCGTGATAGCGCGTCAGTGCGGGCAATACATAGTGATGGCCGACGCTCGCGAAGCTGTGCATGCGCAGCACGCCGGCCGGCCGTTCGTGTGCGCAGCTCGCTTCTTCTTCCGCGCGGTCGACGTCGGCGAGGATCTGGCGGCAGCGCCGCAGATAGCTTTCGCCGGCCGACGTGAGCGCGAGGCGGCGCGTCGAACGATTCATCAGACGGGTACGCAAGCGCGCCTCGAGCTCCGACACCGCGCGCGACATCGCACCCGTCGTCGAATTCAGCGATTGCGCGGCGGCAGTGAAACTGCCCGTCTCGACGACACGCGAAAACACCCGCATGTTTTGTAGGGTATCCATTCCTGTGAGCAACCTGTAGCGGAGCCGCTATTTTCCTCCACTGGATGCGACAGATTGTTACTCCGGCTGCAACTATCGTTTCCCGGCAGCTGCGTTAATGCGCGGGCGCCGCGCTCCTACAATCGGCGCCTCATCAGTCGAACGGACCCGTTCGGACGTGCCGCGCACCTCGCCGGCCCCGTACCGGCCCCCTCTTTTCATGAAGCCACAACCTGCGATCGAGCGACCTTCCATCGAACCGGCACGATGGAGAGCATGGCTCGATCCACTCGGCGACGCGGCACGTGACTGGGCCGCAAGCGACGGGCTGATCTGGCTGCACCTCGGGAAAACCGTGTTCGCGGCGCTGCTTGCGATGGGCATCGCGATGCGCCTGGAGATGTCGCAGCCGCGCACCGCGATGACGACCGTGTTCGTGCTGATGCAGCCGCTGTCGGGGATGGTGTTCGCGAAGAGTTTCTACCGCGTGCTCGGCACGGCAGCCGGACTCGTCGCCGCGCTCGCGCTCGGCGGGCTGTTCGCGCAGCAGCCCGAGCTGTACATGGCCGGCATCACGCTGTGGATCGGCAGCTGCATCGCGCTCGCGGTGCGCAACCGCCACTTCCGCTGGTACGGCTTCGTGCTCGCCGGCTATACGGCCGCGCTGATCGGCCTGCCGGCCGTGATGACGCCGCAGACGCTGTTCCAGTCCGCGCTCACGCGCGCCGCGGAAGTCGCGCTCGGCATCGCCTGCTCGGGCGCGGTCAGCGCGCTGATCCTGCCGCTCAGCTCCGCGAAGGCGCTGATGCGCTCGCTGGGCACCCGCCATGCGACGTTCGCGGCGTTCACGGCCGGCGCACTCGCGGGCGACGTCGCCCGCGGCGATTTCGAGCGGCGCTTCGCGGATTTCGTCGACGACATCGTCGGCTTCGAGGCCAATCGCGCGTTCGCGTCGTTCGAGGATCCGCACATTCGCGCGCGCAGCCGCCGGCTCGCGCGGCTGAACAGCGAGTTCATGAACGCGTGCACGCGGCTGCATGCGCTGCACCAGCTCGTCAAGCGGCTGCGCGCGAACGGCTCGGACGCGGTGCTCGATGCGCTCGCGCCGCATGTCGATGCGCTCGCGCAGCGTTTCGCCGCGCTGCGCGACGAGCGGCAACGCGGCATCGCGCCGGCCGCCGGTGCACTGCTCGATCTGCGCCGCTTCCACAGCGCGTTGCCGAAAGCCGCGCGCGCCTCGCGGCGAAACATCGAGGAACATGCGCCCGGCGGCCTGCTCGACTTCGATACCGCGATCGAGCTGCTGTACCGCTTTATCGGCGAATACCTCGGCTACGCCGACACCTATGCGTCGCTCGATCAGGACGACCATGCGTTCGAGCGCTCGGTCACGCATTACGCGGTGAAGACCAATACGTTTTTCGTCGGCTTCGCATTCCTGCGCACGGTCGTCGCCGTCGGTGCGATGAGCGTGTTCTGGATCGCCTCCGAATGGCCAAGCGGCCCGCTTGCCGTGACCGCCACCGCGATCGCGTGCGCGCTCAGCTCGACATCGCCGCGTGCGCCGAAGTTCGTGGCGCAGATGAGCGTCGGCGCGGCATTCGCGACCGCCGTCGGCTACCTGTTCCTGTGCTACGTGTATCCGAACATCGACGGCTTTCCGCTGCTGTGCGCGGCGCTCGCGCCGGTGCTCGGCGTCGGCGCGTTTCTCGCGATGCGGCCGGGACTGTCCGGCTACGGGATCGGCTTCGCGGTGTTCTTCTGCCTGCTCGCGGGCCCCGACAACGCGATCGCGTATACGCCCGAGGTGCTGATCAACAACGGCCTGGCCGTCGTCATCGCGATGCTCGCGTGCTCGCTCGTGTTCGCGGTCGTGTTCCCGACTCACATGCCGTGGCTCACGGGCCGCATCGCGCACGACCTGCGCCGCCAGGTCACGCTGGCGTGCGACGGCGCGCCGGACGGCCTCGCGCAGCGTTTCCAGTCGAGCACCCACGACCTGATGGCGCAACTGCGCACGCTGCTCGTGCGGCGCACGCGGCAGCATCGCGACGCGCTGCGCTGGATGCTGTCGACGCTCGAAGTCGGCCACGCGGTGATCGACCTGCGCGACGAAATGAACGCGTTCCGCGCATCGAAACCGCCGCAGACGCTGCGCTGGACGGGCTCGGTCGACGCGGTGCTGCACGAGCTGCCGCGCTTCTTCGACGATCCGACGCCCGGCCATCACGCACGCACGCTGAAATCGGTGAATCTCGCGATCCGCGCCGCGCAGCACGCGCTGCAGGCGTGGTATGCGGTGCCCAACGAACGGCATCGCATGCAGCGCATCGTCGGCTGCCTGCACTTCATGCGCAGCGCGCTGCTGGACAAGGACGCGCCGTTCAACCGGCATCGCCATTGATGCCATCGATGCCCGTGACGATCGGTGCGTGCGCAACGGGATCCTTGTTCCGGATGGAAATATGCTCTACAGGCGCGGTGATTAATCTTTAAGCAGTGCGAGCCTATAGTTTCCTCACTGCCAGCGAGACTGGCACTCACCCAGGAGAAACCGAAATGAAGCCGCTGCACCTCGCCCTCGTTGCCCTGTCGCTCACCGCTGCCGTCGCTCACGCACAGCCGGCACCGGCAGACACCGCTCAGCAACAGGCGAACCGCGTCGAAACCGTGAAGGCCGCCGGCCGCGTCGATCGTACGCAATCGAAGCAGGAAGACCCGAACGCCTGCGTCGGCCCCGTCAGCTTCTGCAACATCTACTTCGGCAGCTGAGCATGACGCCGCGTCGTCACGGCCAGGCCCGCACCGCCCGCATGACCTGCGCGGGCGAGCGGCGGCCCGGCCGATCGCGGCCCGGCCGATCGCCGCATCGCCGCTCCACCCCACGCCGCTTCGATTGAAGCGGCGCATGCCGTTTCAGGCGCCGCGCCCCGGCCGCCAGCCCACCTCGCGCAACGCATCCAGCAAGCGCGCCTGCCCCAGCCCTTCGACCCGCGCACCGCGCGACTCGACGTCGCCGCCCGCGACGAGCGCGTTCACGATCGCTTCCTCCACCGCTTCCGCCGCCGCGACGAACAGCGCGGAAATATGGTCGTTGTTGACCATCTTCACGCCGGTGGTCGGCGCCCCCTTGCTGCCGTAGTTCGCCGCCGGCAGGCCGTCGTTGCCCGTTGCGAACGCAAGGAAGATGTCGCCGCTCGAATCCTCGGTGCCGCCGCCGACCCGCGCGAGCCCGACGCTGGCACGCTGCGCGAGCCGCGTGCATTGGTGGGGCAGCAACGGCGCGTCGGTCGCGATCGTCACGACGATCGAGCCCATCCCGGCCTCGCCCTGCGCGTCCGGCGCGCGGAACGGCGAAGGCACGTGCCGCAGCACTTCGCCGACCGGATAGCCGGCCACGCGCAGCATCTCGCGCACGCCGTAGTTCGCCTGGACGAGCGCGCCGACGGTCCAGCCGCCCGCATCGGCCGCGAGCACGCGCGACGCGGTGCCGATGCCGCCCTTGAACTCGTGGCAGATCATGCCCGTGCCGCCGCCCACGCCGCCTTCGGCAACCGGCCCCGTCTGCGCGGCGGCCAGCGCGCGCTGCACATGCGCGGCGCTCACGTGCTGCCCCCAGATGTCGTTCAGCAGGCCGTCATAGGTTTCCATCACGACCGGCATGCACCAGTACACGCGGCCCGCCGCCGCTTCACGTTCGTTCGCGACGAGTGCATCGCGCACCGCGCCGACGCTGTGCGTGTTCGTATAGGCGATCGGCGTGGTGAGCAGCCCGGCTTCGCGGATCCATTCGAGCCCCGTTGCATCGCCGTTGCCGTTCAGCACGTGCACGCCCGCGAAACAGGGCGAATCGTGCGCGGCGCCCGCGCGCGGCTCGATGACGGTGACGCCGGTGCGGATCGATGCGTCGCCGTTCTCCTCGTTCAGCGTGCAATGTCCGACCCGCACGCCCGGAACGTCCGTGATCGCGTTGAAGCGGCCCGGTGTGCCGAGTCCGATGCGGATGCCGAGATCCCTCGTGCGCATGATGCTGTTCCTCCAGTCTTTCAGTGGTTCGGTATATCGGTGTCGCATGGTGTCGATCCGTCGCTCAGAGCGCGCGGAATGCCTCGCTGTGTCGCGCCCACACCCCGTACATCACGAGTGCGGCGACCAGCAGGCCCCCGATGATGATCAGGTCGGTCGGTTTCGTTGACGTCGCCAGCGTCGTGTAGAGCGTGTACGCGGCGCCCGCCACCGCGACGAGCGGCGTCACGGGCCACAACGGCATCCGGTAATGATGCTCGACGTCGCGGCGCACGAACCGGCTCGCGAGCGCGGCCAGCCCGACGACCAGGTAGATCAGCAGCAGCAGGTCGACCGTGAACGCGGTCAGCTCGTCGAGGCTCGACACGAACACGAGCCCCGCCGACGGCACCGCCAGCGCGATCGTCGCGAGCCACGGCGATTCGAGACGCGGGTGGATCGTCGAGAAGGCACGGTTGCAGGTGCGCGACCAGAGCGCGTGCCGGCCGCTGCTGTACAGCAGCCGGCCCATCGTGATCACGATCGCGATGATCGCGTTGAACACCGACAGGAAGATCCCGCCGCTGACCACGCGTGACACGGCCGGGTTGCTGAGCGAACGCACGACATAGCCGATCGGGTCGGCACTCTTCGTCAGCTCGGTCAGCGACGGCGCGCCGAGCACGATCGCGGTGAGGGGAATCAGTTCGACGACGAGGATCACGAGCAGCGAGTAGATCACCGCCTTCGCGACGTTGCGGTTGCCGCCGCGCAGGTCTTCCGCGAGATACGCGGCCGATCCGAAGCCGTTGTAGCAGAAGATCGCCGTGCCGATCGCCGGAACGATCGCGGCCAGCGTCGCGGGCACGAGCGCGTTGCCGCTCGCGACGACCGGCGCGACCAGCGCGTCGGCGCCGCGATGCGGGGAACCGAAGCCGAGGCCCGCGATCAGCATCAGCACGCCGATCTCGACCACCAGGAACGCACCCGTGATCCACGCGTTCGTCTTGATGTTCAGCATGCCGAGCAGGTAGCTGAGCAGCACGATCGTCAACGCGACCGACTGGTTGCTGAAGTGCGTGCCGAGCGCATTGTTCAGGTACGGCGCGGCGCCGCTCGCGAGCACGGCCGGGATGAACACGCTGACGGACAGCACCGTGATGAAGGTCAGGTAGCCGGGCAGCGTGCCGAACACGCGCTTGGCCATCACGTACTCGCCGCCCGCGCTGCGGTGCGCGGCGCTGAGTTCCGCGTAGCAGAGCGCGAACGCGAGCGCGAGCACGCCGCCGAGCACGAACGACAGCACGGCGCCGCTGCCGGCCTGCTGGATCGCGAACGGCGCGATCACGAAGATCGAGCTGGCCGGGGTCACGCCCGATACGGTGATCATCACCGCATCGCGCACGCTGAGCGTCTGCGACAGCGCGCGCGGCGCGTCCTCCGTTGCAGGCGCCGCTTGCAGCGTGCCCGTCGATTCCGACATCATCGCCATTTCGTTTCTCCTGTTCCGCGCTTTTTTGAACGCCCATACTCGGGCCCGACTGATTGCGTGGCAGTCTAGGAAGCCAATTTCAGGACTGCTATTCCCCCTTCGTGTTACGCCCTTCCGGTGGTGGTATGGATCGTCTCTTTTCCGAAATCGCGATGCACCAGGCGCTCGGCCGCGCAATCAATCATCTCGGCCAGCCGCGCTTCTGGCGCTTCCTGGTGCTGCTGCTCAATGAAATGGTGCCGTTCGACAACGCACTTGCGACCGCGATCGGCCCCGACGGGGTGCCGCTCGTGCTGGAGGAATACGACACGGGCGGCACCGATGCCGCGTCGCCCGTGCCGCTTTACCTGAACGGCGTGTATCTGCTCGACCCGTTCCTGCAGGCCGCGCACGACGGGCTCGCCGACGGCTGTTACCGGCTCGAGGAAGTCGCGCCCGACCTGTTCCGGCAGAGCGAGTATTTCCTCAGCTATTTCCGCGACGCGGTGGGCGACGACGAGATCCAGATCCTCGTGCGGCCGAGCGCCGACATGCTGCTGTCGCTGTCGCTCGGCGCGGGCACGCGTTTCGACGTCGAGCCGCTCGGCAAGCTGACGGCCGCGATGCCGTGGGTGCTCGCGGCGATCCGGCAGCACTGGCAGCTGGTGGGCGACGCGGCACGCGCGACGCCCGACGCCGATCTCGGCGCGCGGGTCGAGCAGGCACTCGCCCGCTTCGGCGCGGGCGTGCTGACCGATCGCGAGATGTCGATCGCGAGAATGGTGCTGCGCGGCAACTCGTCGAAGGCGATCGCCGAGCGGCTCGCGATTTCGCCGGAAACGGTGAAGGTGCACCGGCGGCACCTGTACGCGAAGCTCGGGATTTCTTCGCAGCCCGAGCTGTTCTCGCGCTTCATTCAGGCGCTGGGGGAAGACGCGGCCGGATGACCGCCCCGATCCGGACGGATGGCAACCGGCGGTCTTCACGTTCCTGCCGGAACCCGGCGCCACGGCGGGGAATGCCGGCGGCGCAGCGTCCGACATGCGAGATTCAATGGAACGAACGGTTCTTTTTCGTATGCGCTGCCGCGGCGGCGCTGAGCGGCCTGCTGTTGCTGCTGCTGTTGCGACCGAAGGACAGGCAGGCGGCGAACGTCGAGCCGCCACCGGCTGCGCGATAGCCGGCGCGCGAACGCCGCGCGATGCCGCTCACCCGGTTTTCGGGCAGCAGCACGCGCATGCGCGGCTCCCCGCTACCGCCACTTCGCGCCGAGTTGCGCGAGCCCGGCGTTCCGGAGATCGTCCGGCAACATCACCACGCGGAACTCGCAGTCGGCATTCAGCATCAGGAACCACGGCTCCGCGAGCGCGGGGATCTGCGACGGGTCATCCACGTTGACGATCGCGACCGCCCCGCGACCGCCACCTTGCTCCGTGAAATACACGGCCTCCGGCTTGACCGCTTCGAGTATTCGCGAGATCACGTCGCCGACGCTGCCGTCCCGCACCAGCGTGTTGAACGGCTCGTGTGGGATTCGTATGTTGAGAAGCATGCGCATGACCATCCTCCTTGGGCGCCACCCGGCCTGGGCCCTTCAAGCATAGGTGCTGCGCGATGCCGCGCCAGTGGCGCCGAAAACGATTGCCGGCACGCCTTCACATTCCGACGATTCGACGACACCGCATCGCGCGCACGGTGTGCGCTCGCGCGATGCCGGCCCCGTCGAATCGGCCGCTCATGCCCCCGTCATTCGGAGACCGTATCGGCCGCCAGCCCGGTCGGCGCGATCGCCAGATGCAACGCCTGCCGCGGTCGCAGCGTCACGTTCAGCACCGCGCGCGGCGGCGCCATGCCGGGCGGCACCGACAGCACGTAGCGCTGCAGGACCATGGCGGCCACGACCGTCATCTCCATCATCGCCAGATGCTGCCCGAGGCACACGCGCGGGCCCGTGCCGAACGGCATCCAGGCGCCGCGCGGCAGCGCCGGCGCATCGTCGGCGAAGCGTTCGGGGCGGAACGTATCGGGCTCGGGGAACCATCGAGGATCGCGCTGCATCAGTTGCAGCGGCAGCATGAACAGCGTGCGCGCGGGAAACTGCCACGCGCCCAGCGCGATCGGCCGCGCTGCGCGACGGCTGATCAGGATCGGCGCGGACGGGTACAGGCGCAGCGTTTCGTCGAGCGTCTGCGACAGGTAACGCAACGACGTGCGCGTCTCCGAGGACGGCGCACGCCCCCCCAGCACGCGGGACACCTCGTCGCGCGCGGCGGCTTGCACGGCCGGATTCGCGGCCATGCACCATGCCCACCAGGTCAGCGCCCCGGCGGTCGTCTCGTGGCCGGCCAGGAACGCCGTCACGCATTCGTCGTGCACGGCCCGCAGCGGCCATTTCCGCGCATCGGCCCGATGCAGCCGCAACAGGCGTGACAGCAGATCGTCGGGCCAGGTACGCTCGGGCCGGTCGAGGCGCGCATGCAACTGCCGGTCGATCACCCCTTTCAGCACCGCCATCGCGCGTGCCGTGCGGCGCTTCCACGGCACCCAGCTCGGCGTGCTCACCGGCTGGTAAAACGCCGCGTTCGCCGCGGCGCTCACCACGCGCACCGCCTCTTCGGCCGCGCGCGCATCGCCGCCGATCGTATCGGAGAACATCGTGCGCATGATCACGTCCATCGCCAGCGACGTCAGCGCGCTTTCGATCGGCCACTCCGGATCATGCGCGGGCCATTGCGCGAGCGCATGACCGGCCGTCGCCGCGATCGCCGGAACGAACGCCTGAACCGGCTTCGCCATGAAGCCGGGCTGCAGCGCCTGCCGCTTGTCGCGCCACGCATCGCCCTCGGCGACCAGCACGCTTTGACCGTGGACCTCCGCGAAGACGCGGATGGCGCGCTCCCAGCGCCCGAGCGCATCGTGGTGCGTGACCAGCAGCTCGCGCACGAGCGCCGGATCGGTCACGACCACGGCATGCTCGGGCCACACGCGCAAGTGCACGACGTCGCCATACGTGCGCTGCCAGTCGCCAAGCGCGCCGATCAGGTCGCGCGACATCGTGCGCAGCAACCCCCAACCCGTCAGGCCGGCGGGCGGCCCCGGCGGCCATACGCCGGGCGGGTGAAGCACGGGCGCCGCCGCAGCGGTGCCCGCGTGGAATGGACATTGGGAAGAGGATCGTGTGTTCATGTGCCGGATTCTCCGCATCGGTGCGGCGGCGGTCTTGAACGCAAACGACATCGACACGCGTTGGCCCCGTCCCTATACTGCGGCGTCATGTTCTCCGGCCCGCCATCGATTCCGCTGTCATGTCCCGATCCGCTTGCCCGCGCGCCTCGCGTCGCGGGCGGCGGGCGGCTGCCGCATGCGCGGCTGCATCCCGCGCCTGCCGCGCTGCAGGGCGCGGTGGTCGCGATCGTTCTGTGCGACTCGCGCGGCGTCGCGTCGAGCGACGCGCAACGGCTTTCGCATTTTCCGGCCACGCCGCTCGTCTGCGTGTCGTGGTACCGGGATCTCGACGTGGGCTTCATCGAGCCCGCCCCCGACGGCCCGCGGTGGCGCCCCTTCGGCGCGGCGGCGACGCTGTCGGGCAGCCATTCGTCTCCCACCGTCGCGTGGGCGCCGACGGGCGGGCTGATCGGCATTATCTGTTTCACCGCCGACGCCGCGCGGACGTTGTTCGGCATCGCGCTGCCGGACATCCACGACCGCGTGCTCGATGCACACGCGTGCCTCGGCCGCGACTGGCACCCGCTGCTCGATGCACTGCTCGGCGCCGATGGCGACGCGGACGTGCTGGCGGCGATCGATCGTCATCTCGCGCCTCGCTGGCGGGCGCTGCGGCCCGCGACGCCGCTGTCTTCGCTTCGCAATGCGGGGCGCAGCTGGGTCGAGCGTCTGGCGCTGCAGGCACGCGAGTGGCGCGGCACGCACAGCCCGCGCCAGGTCGAACGGCGCATCAAGACCTACAGCGGCCGATCGCTGCGCGAATGGCAGGCGCTCGTCAGGACGGAAAGCGCGTTCTTCGCGGCGCGCGACCGGTTCGATGCCGGCACCGCGTTCAACTGGGCGACGCTCGCGCTCGACGAAGGATTCGCCGATCAGGCGCACCTGAGCCGCGAGGTCAAGCGCATCACGGGATTCTCGCCGAGCGAATTCACGCAGCGCTTCATCGAAGACGAATCGTTCTGGATGTACCGGCTGTGGGTGTGACGCACGGCGGCGTCACGGCCCGGCCTCGCGAATGGCGCCATACATTCCAAGAGTAGAATGTTGGGCATTGACAGGCGCATGCCTGCCCCGCCCGGTCACCCCGCCACCCGCACGATTCCAGGAGCCCGTGATTGAACCCGTCGTCGCCCGCCGAACGCAAAGGGGTCGCCCTTTATGCGCGGATTGCCAGCCTGCTTCGCGGACGAATCCATCAAGGCGAGTGGAAGCGCGGCGACCAGTTGCCGCCGATTCCCGAGCTGTGCGCGTTCTATCGGGCGGGCACGATCACGGTGCGCCAGGCGTTGGCCGAACTGAGCGCCGAAGGGCTCGTGAGCAGTGCCCGCGGGCGCGGCACGTTCGTCACGGCCGATGTCCTCTCTCCGCCGGATAACCCGGCGCTGCGCGCCGCGATCAACGATCCGCTGCAACTCGCACCCGGCCAGACCCTGCGCGTGCTGCTGCGCGAAGCCGTGACCGCGCTGCCCGCCGCGTTGCAGACGGGCCAACCCATGCGCGCCGCCTACATGCGGATCCGCACGCTTCAGTTGCACGACGGCGCGCCTTACGGCGTGATGGACAGCTACGTCGCGCGGGAAACCTACGACCGGTTTCCGAAGGGCAGCGACGCGCGGCGCAAGGTCGGCTATCTCGTCCGTCAATACAACCGTCTTCCGCTCGCGAAGGCACGCCAGGAAATCACGGCCGCCTATGCGGACCAGGAGACGGCCGACCTGCTCGCGTCGGACGGTGCCGACTTCAGCATGGCCGACATGCTGATTCGCATGCGCCGCTGGTGGACCGACGGCGACGGCTGCATCGTCCATGCGGGGCTCTACCTGTATCGCGCCGACCGTTTCGTGCTCGACATCACGCACGATCTCGACGGTAACGACCGGAGCGCCGACCTGATCCCGTCACCGCGTGCCGGAACCCGGAAAGGCACGCGCAAGCCGGCGGCCTGACCCGCCTGCCCCGCCCTTCAAGCCGCCGCGTCGCCATCGTCGTCGCACATCGCCCCGTAGACCCAATGCCGCAGGTCGCGGCGAATCCGGTATGTCGTCGACGGCAGAAGCTGCGTCATGAACACCACGATCAGGTCTTCGGCCGGATCGATCCAGAAAGCCGTGCTGGCGCCACCGCCCCAGAAGTAATCGCCGACGCTGCCTGGCTGCATCGTCGCGGCAAGGTCCTGCGTCACGGCGAAGCCGAGCCCGAACCCGAGCCCCGGATACACGGCCTCGCTGAACGTGGAGCGCGACATCCGGTCGAGCGTCCGGCCGCCCGGCAGATGGTTGATCGTCATCAGTTCGACGGTCTTCGGGCTCAGGATCCGGTGCCCGTCGATCGAACCGCGGTTCAACAGCATCCGGCAGAAGCGCAGGTAATCGCCGGCCGTCGACACGAGCCCGCTGCCGCCCGAAGCCAGCGCCGGCGGCCGGCGAAACGCGCTGGTCGCCGGGTCGTCCTGCAGCACGAGAGCGCCATCCGGGCCCGGGCAATAACACGCGCACAGGCGCTCGGCCTGCTCGTCCGGCACGAAGAAACCGGTGTCGGGCATGCCGATGGGATCGAACAGCGCATGCTTCAGGTAGTCGGCAAACGGCTGCCCGGAGATCTTCTCGACGAGATAGCCGAGCACGTGCGTCGCGACCGAATAATTCCACTCATCGCCCGGCGAGTAGTCGAGCGGCAGCCCGGCCAGATCCGCGATCATGCCGTCGAGACCGCCCGGGTTGCCCGGTTCGCCGATCGCGAGTTCGCGGTACGCGGCATCGACGTTCGTCCTGGCCTGGAAGAAATACGACAACCCCGCCGTGTGGCGCAGCAGATCCACCATCAGCATCTCGCGCGCGACCGGCCGGGTCTGGAACCCGCCGAGGCTCCGTGCGCCGGCCACGGCGACGCCCAGGTCCTTCCATGCCGGAATCACACTCGACACGGGATCGTCGAGCGCCACCCGACCCTGCTCGACCAGCGTCATGAACGCGACGCTCGTGATCGGCTTGGTCATCGAATAGATGCGGAAAATCGCGTCCTCGCGCATCGGCTTCGCGCGCTCGACGTCCATGGAACCGACGACGTTCACGTGCGCCAGCTCGCCACGGCGATGGATCATCGTCACCGCCCCCGGCAAGCGCCCGGACGCCACGTACCGTTCGTTCAGCCGCATGTCGAGCGCTTTCAGCCGCTGCGACGACAAACCCGGATATGCCACCTTGGTCATGCCCCTGCTCCTCTTTCCACTTCGGTCTCGACGCGCCGGAACCCGCGCCCGCCTCGCTTCGGGCAGCGCGCTTGTCCGGTCCAAACATTCTAAAAATAGAACTATATCATTTTGAAGAATGCGTGAACCGGCGCGACGCGTCGGCAACATGCGGCGCGTCTCATGTGGGCCGGTTGCCCGATTCGAGGCGCGCGGGCATGATGTCGCGAACCCTGGCGGCTGCCTTGCGAACCCCGTTTCCCCTCGTCGCATTGCGAATGCGCCGGCCGGGCTGCGTTTCGCACACGGCTGCCTCTTCCCACCTCAGCCCGCTTATGTCACTCCGCGCCTTCAGAACGCTGGTCGCCATCGCCCGATACCGGACTTTCGCGCGCGCCGGCGAAGCCATCGGCCTCACGCAATCGGCGGTGAGCCTGCAGATCAAGACGCTGGAAAGCGAATACAACGTGCAGTTGTTCGATCGCTCGCGCCGGCAGCCGGTACTCACCGAGGCCGGCAACATCCTGCTCGCGCAGGCCGAGCAGGTGCTCGCGCTGGTCGACCGGATTCCCGATGCGCTCAGCGACGAGAAGAAGCTCGTCGGCCGCCTGCGGATCGGCGCGATCCAGACCGCGCTGTCGGGCCCGCTGCCCGACGCGCTGCTCGCGCTGCGCGCTGCGCATCCGGGGCTGCGCGTGCACGTGTCGGCCGGCATGTCGGCCGAACTGGCGAACCGCGTCGCGGCGGGCGAACTCGATGCGGCGATCACGACACGCCCCGTGCGCCCGCATCCGGCGGAACTCACGTGGACCACACTGTACGAGGATCGCTTCTGGCTGCTCGCGCCGCCGAACCAGGCGGAACGCGACGCGGGCACGCTGCTCGGCGCACTGCCGTTCATCCGCTTCGATGCGCAGGCGTGGGCCGGCCGCATGATCGCCGCCGAACTGCGCCGCATCGGCGTGCGGGTGCGCGAGGAGATGGTGCTGGACAGCGCGGAAACGATCGCGCGCATGGTCGCGCGAGGGCTCGGCGCGGCGATCGTCGCGCTGCCCGATTCGACGCTTGCGCGCCTGCCGCCCGTCACGCGCTTGCCGTTCGGCCAGCCGCAGATGGGGCGCGCGGTCGTCCTGCTCGAACACCAGTCGCGTCCGGCCGAACGTTTCGCGCGCGCGCTGGCGGCCGAAGTCACCGCGTCATCGATGAGAATTTCTCATTGAACACCCGATAATTAACCATTATTCCTGTTGCTTGCGCGTGTTAACTTGGCGCCATCGTCACTCTTTCGCTTGCGTGTCGCCATGTTGCCCGCCGGATGGATGCCCGCCTCGTTCCGCCGTTTTGCGTGCCAGTCGCTCGCCGCGGCCCGCACGGCCTGCACGGTCACGCCGCCTCATGTGAAGGCGCCCCGATGATCGGCCCGATCCTGCTCGCGCTGGCGCCGGTCGCGCTGCTGGTCGCGTGCGGCCACGGCCTGCGGCGCACGGGCTTCATCGCCGACGCGTTCTGGCCGCAGGCCGAGCGGCTGTGCTACTACGTGCTGCTGCCCGCGCTGTTCGCGGACGGCCTCGCGAACGCGCGGCTGCAGTCACTGCCCGTTTTACCGCTCGCGGCGGCGCTGGTCGGTTCGACCGCACTCGCCGCGGCGCTTCTCCTGCTGGTTCGCCCGTTCGTGCAGGTCGACGGCGCCGGCTTCACGTCGGTGTTCCAGGGTGCCGTGCGCTTCAACAACTATGTCGGCACCGCGCTCGCGGCCGGGTTGTTCGGCGCAAAAGGCATCGCGCTCGCGGCCGTGTGCGTCGCGGCGATCGTCCCGACCGTCAACCTGATGTGCGTGCTCGTATTCGCGCGCTACGGCAGCACGCGGCTCGGCGCGGCGGCCCTCGTGCGCCAGATCCTGTCGAATCCGCTCGTCGTCGCGTGCGCGCTCGGGATCGCGTTGCAGGCCGGCGGCGTCACGTTCCCGGCGGCCGTCGAGCCGGCCGTGCGCGCGCTCGGCGCCGCGTCGATGCCGCTCGGCCTGCTGTGCGTGGGCGCGGCACTGAAATTCGATGCGGCGCGTGCGTGGCTGCAGCCAGTCTGCGTCGCGTCGGCGTTCAAGTTCATGGCGATGCCGCTCATCACGCTCGCCGCCGGCCGCCTGTTCGGGCTCGGCGATGCCGCGCTGACGGTCGCGCTGCTGTTCCAGGCGCTGCCGACGTCGTCGGCGTCGTACATCATGGCGCGCCAGCTCGGCGGCGACGCGCCGCTGATGGCCGGCATCACCGCGTTCCAGACGATCGCGGCGGCGCTCGCGATGCCCGTCGTGCTGACCGCGCTCGCGTCGGCACCCGCGTTTCGCTGACAACGCAACGACCGCCCATTTCCTCCTGAATCCAGCCTGCACGCGGGCCATCGCGCGATTCGGCATGACCGGCCGCGCGCGCTCGTTCACGCGTTGCCGCAGGCGCTCACCGAGAAAACCCCGTCACATGAACGCTCCCGCCCCACCCGCCGCCATCGCCGCTACCCGGCCGCACGCGGCCGTCTACGTGAAGCTCACGCTCGTCGCGCTGTTCTGGGGCGGGACGTTCATCGCGGGCCGGATCCTCGCCGCGACGATGTCCGCGACCTCGGCAGCCACCGGCCGCTTCGCGATCGCCGCGCTGATGCTGGTCGTGCTGACGTGGAAGACCGAAGGCGGGCTGCCGAAGCTGAGCGGCCGCCAGATCTTGACGACCTTCGGGCTCGGTGCGACCGGCATCTTCCTGTACAACGTGTGTTTTTTCGCGGCGCTCGCGCGGATGCCGGCGGGCCGCACCGCGCTGTTCGTCGCGTTGAACCCGGTCGCCACCGCCGTGCTGCTGTCGATCGTCGTGCGCGGGGAACGCCTGTCGCTATCGCGCTGGGCCGGCATCGCCGTCGCACTGGTCGGCGCGCTGGTCGTGATCAGCCGCGGCGCATTGCTGCGGGTGCTGACCGATCTCGGCAACACGTTCGGTGCCGGCGAACGCTTCATGCTGTGCGCGGTGCTGAGCTGGGCCGCCTATACCGTGATCGGCCGGCGCGCGCTCGACGGGCTGTCGCCGCTGGCGGCGACGACGTATGCGGCGCTGTGGGGCCTCGCGCTGCTGGTCGTCGCGCACCTGTTCGGCTCGCCCGCCGGCAGCGGCACGCCGCTGACGTGGCAGGCCGTCGCGTCGATGCTCTATCTCGGCGCGATCGGCACGGTGGTCGCGTTCGTCTGGTATTCGCAGGGCATCCGCGAACTCGGGCCGGCCCGCGCGGCCGTGTTCACCAACCTGGTACCCGTGTTCGGCGTGCTGCTGTCGGTCGCGCTGCTCGGCGAGCCGTTGTCGCCGTCGATGCTGGTGGGCGGTGCGCTCGTGATCGCGGGCGTCGCGCTGACCAATCGCGCGAAACGCTGATCGATGGGCGGGCGCGACGCGCACTCGGGGACGGATGTCGAATACCGGAACGACGCGCGGCGGCGATCACGGCCCATTGCGTGACGCAGACGGGCGGCCGATACCGATACGCCCCACGATACGCCCCCGATATGCCCGCCGATACGCCCCCGATGTTCTCGCAGCCCCGCCAAAAACCGCCTATCGTGAATGGAGCGCTCCGTTTGTCGCCATTCGACCCTGCGTCGCTCGCATCGGCGACGGCGCCGCGCTCCGGCACCATTCATCGCGATCCCGGCGCACGCTCGCCCGTGCACGATCGCGGCCGCCCACCGGATTACAGGAGGCCCTCATGAAAGCCGCGCTGCTCGTCAGCTCCGCCCTGCTCGCCATTGCATCCGCATCGGCGTCGGCTCAAGGCTCGATCACGAAAGTCGAAAACGGTTCGCTCGTCGCCGCGAACGGGATGACCGTCTACACGTTCGACAAGGACAAGGCCAACGCCGGCACCAGCGCGTGCACAGGCCAGTGCGAATCCTTCTGGCCGCCCTACAAGGCCAGCGCGACCGACGTTCCGGTCGGGCCCTACACGATCGTCAAGCGCGACGACGGCAGCCCGCAATGGGCATACAAGGGCAAGCCGCTGTACTTCTTCTCGAAGGACATGAAACAGGGCGACCGCAACGGCGACAACTTCAAGGACATGTGGCACGTGGTTGCGCCGTAAGCGTCGTTCCGCCGCGAGGACGTAAAAAAGCCCGCCCGGATCGTCGATCCGGACGGGCCTGCTCGCGATCGCGCCGGCCGCGTTGCACCGTCCGCCCGCAGGCGGCCGGTTCATGCGGCCGGGTAGCGCGTCAGCGGTTCGACGGGAAGCTGAACACCGTTCCTTCGCGCACGCCGGCCGACGGCCAGCGCTGCGTGATCGTCTTGCGCTTCGTGTAGAAACGCACGGCGTCCGGGCCATACGCATGAAGGTCGCCGAACAGCGACCGCTTCCAGCCGCCGAACGAGTGGTAGGCAACCGGCACCGGCAGCGGCACGTTGATGCCGACCATGCCGATCTGGATGTTGTCGCTGAAGTAGCGCGCGGCCTCGCCGTCGCGCGTGAACAGGCACGTGCCGTTGCCGTACTCGTGCGCGTCGATCAGCGCCATCGCCTCGTCGAGCGACTTCAGGCGGATCACGCCGAGCACGGGCCCGAAGATCTCGTGCTGGTAGATCGGCATGCCGGGCTTCACGTTGTCGAACAGGCACGGGCCGAGGTAATAACCGCCGTCGTGGCCGTCGACCTTCACGCCGCGGCCGTCGACGACGAGCGTCGCGCCCGCCGCCACGCCGGCGTCGACGAAGCCCGTCACCTTCTCGAAATGCTGCTGCGTGACGAGCGGGCCCATGTCGACGCCCGCGCCATTGCCCGGGCCGACCTTCATCTTCTCGATCTCGGCCTTCAGGCCCGCCACCACCTTGTCGCCCGTCTCGTCGCCGATCGCGACGACCAGCGGAATCGCCATGCAGCGTTCGCCGCACGACCCGTACGCGGCGCCCATCAGCGCGTTCACCGCGTTGCCGATGTCGGCGTCCGGCATCACGACCGCGAAGTTCTTCGCGCCGCCGAGCGCCTGCACGCGCTTGCCGTGCGCGCAGCCGGTCGAATAGATGTATTCGGCGATCGGCGTCGAGCCGACGAAGCTCACGGCCTTCACGCGCGGGTCGGTCAGCAGCGTGTCGACCGCTTCCTTGTCGCCGTTCACGACGTTCAGCACGCCGGGTGGCAGGCCCGCTTCGAGCGCGAGCTCGGCCATGCGCAGCGTCGACGACGGCGTGCGCTCGGACGGCTTCAGCACGAACGTGTTGCCGCACGCGACGGCCATCGGCCACATCCACAGCGGCACCATCACCGGGAAGTTGAACGGCGTGATGCCGGCCGCGACGCCGAGCGCCTGGAACTCGCTCCACGAATCGATCGCGGGGCCGACGTTCTTGCTGTGCTCGCCCTTCAGCAGCTCGGGCACGTAGGTCGCGTATTCGACGTTCTCGATCCCGCGCTGCAGTTCGCCCATCGCATCGGCGAGCACCTTGCCGTGCTCGGCCGTGATCAGCGCGCACAGTTCGTCGGCGTGTTCCTCGAGCAGCGTCTTGAAGCGGCTCATCACGCGGGCGCGCTTCAGCGGCGGCGTGTTGCGCCAGGCCGGGAACGCGGCCTGCGCGGACGCGATCGCGGCTTCGACGGTCAGCTTGTCGGCGAGCGCGACGCTCTTGTGCGATTCGCCGGTCGCCGGGTCGAACACCGGCTGGACGCGGCTGCCGCCGTCGACGCGCTTGCCGTCGATCAGGTGGCCGACGGTGGAGGTCACATTGCTGTCGTGTTTCATCGTTGAGGCTCTTTCGTGAATTCGGTTGTCGGTCGGTGCGCGCCGCGGCTCAGTCCACTTCGTTCAGTGCGTCGGACAGCGCGTTGACCAGGTTGTCGATCTCGCGCTTCTCCGAGATGAACGGGGGCGCCAGTTGGATCGTGTCGCCGCCGTAGCGCACGTAGAAGCCCTTGGCCCAGCAGCGCATCGCGATCTCGTACGGGCGCCGTGCCGGCTCGCCCGGCAGTGCCGCGATCGTCAGGCCGGCAGCCAGCCCGTAGTTGCGGATGTCCGCGATATGGCGCTGGCCCTTCAGCCCGTGCACGGCCGCCTCGAAATGCGGCGCGAGATCGCGCACGCGGGCCACCGCGTCTTCCTTCACCAGCAGGTCGAGCGCCGCGACGCCGGCCGCGCACGCGACCGGGTGCGCCGAATACGTGTAGCCGTGCGGGAACTCGAGCATGTACTCGGGGCCGCCCGCGGCCATGAACGTGTCGTAGATTTCCTTCGTCGCGACCACGCCGCCGAGCGGCTGCACGCCGTTCGTCACCTGCTTCGCGAAGTTCAGGATGTCCGGCACCACGCCGAATGCGTCGGCGCCCGTCATCGCGCCGGCACGGCCGAAGCCCGTGATGACTTCGTCGAAAATCAGCAGGATGTCGTGCGCGGTGCAGATGTCGCGCAGGCGCTTCAGATAACCCTTCGGCGGCACGACCACGCCCGCCGAACCGGAGAACGGCTCGACGATCACGGCCGCGATGTTCGACGCGTCGTGCAGCGCGATCAGGTCGAGCAGGCGGTCGGCCAGCTCGGCGCCGTGCTCGGGCATCCCGCGCGAGAACTTGTTTTCGGCGAGTTGCGTGTGCGGCAGGAAGTCGGCGTCGATCCCCTGGCCGAACAGCTTGCGGTTCGGCCCGATCCCGCCGACCGAGATACCGCCGAAGTTCACGCCGTGATAACCCTTCTCGCGGCCGATCAGGCGCGTCTTCGTGCCCTTGCCCTTCGCGCGCCAGTACGCGCGGGCCAGCTTCAGCGAGGTGTCGGCCGCTTCCGAGCCCGACCCCGTGAAGAACACGTAGTCGAGGCCGGCCGGCGTCAGTTCCTTGATCTTGTTGGCGAGCTCGAACGATTTCGGATGGCCGAACTGGAACGCCGGCGCGTAGTCGAGCTGCGCGACCTGGCGGCTCACGGCTTCGACGATTTCCGTGCGGCCGTGGCCGAGGCCCGTGCACCAGAGGCCCGACAGGCCGTCGAAGATCTTGCGGCCTTCGGCGTCCGTGTAATACGCGCCCTTGCCCGACACGATCATGCGCGGGTCGGCCTTGAACTGGCGGTTGGCCGTGAACGGCATCCAGTGCGCGTCGAGCCACGCGGCGTCGGTGCGGATGGTCGTGTCGTCCTGCTGCGCGGCGGTGGTGATGTCGGTCATGTCGGTCGGCGCGGCGCGCCCCTCCTTCTTGTGATGATGTTGCGCATTGTCGGGAGGCCAATTAGTCTCTTCAATATCGCAATATCAATGTTCACTTGCGCAACTATGCAAGCAAAGAAACCGAAGAGCCGCGCGCTGCTCGGGCAGCTCAGCGACATGGATCTCCGCCTGCTGCGGGTCTTCAAGGGCGTCGTGCAGTGCGGCGGGATGGCGGCGGCCGAACTGGAACTGAATATCGGCATCTCGACGATCAGCCGGCACGTGAAGGACCTGGAAACGCGCGTCGGCCTCGTGCTGTGCCGGCGCGGCCGCGCGGGCTTCACGCTGACGCCCGAGGGGCAGACCGTGTACGAGGAGACACTGCGGCTGCTCGCGTCGATGGAAGCGTTTAGAAGCAGGATAGACGGCATTCACGACCGGATGGGCGGCGAATTGCATGTCGCGGTGTTCGACAAGACGGCCACCAACGCGAACGCTCGCCTCGGCGACGCAATTCGCCAGTTCGCCGACGAAGCGCCCGACGTCGCGCTGAACCTGCATGTCGCGTCGATCAACGAGGTCGAGCGCGGGATCATCGACGGCAGCTACCAGGTCGGGATCATTCCCGCGCACCGCAACTCCGGCAGCCTCGTGTATTCGGAGCTGTTCGACGAACGGATGCTGCTGTACTGCGGCCGCCAGCATCCGCTTTACGACGCGCCGCACGGCAAGCTCACGTGGACGACGATCCGCAACCATGCGTTCGCGGGGCTCGGCTTCCATTCGCCGAACATGGAGCTGAGCCACCGCGCGAAGCTCACGCGCAGCGCGACCGCGTCGGATCAGGAGTCGATCGCGACGCTGATCCTGTCCGGCCGCTATCTCGGCTTCCTGCCCGACCATTACGCGGAAAGTTTTGAAAACAAGGGGCTGATGCAGCCGATCGCGCCGCACCGGTTCAATTACCGGTGCCGGTTCGTGAGCCTGCTGCGGCGCTCGCCGCGGCCGTCGCGGGCCGCGCTGCTGTTCCAGTCGTGTCTGGAAGCCGCGCACGCGGCGACGGCACGGCCGGCGGCGTAGGCGACTCACGCAAAGGACCGGGCTCCCGGCCGCCCGTCGTGCGGCAGCGTGCCGGCGATGAAGGGACCGACAAGCGCGGCGGCGGCACCAGCGCCCCGCCCGGTCGCCCCGGTCACACGCCGTCGAACCGGTCGCGCGCGCGGTCGGCTTGCGCTTGCGCGCGGCTGCGCTTCACGAAATGCGTCGCGACCAACGCCGCGCCAAAACCGGACATCGCACCGACGCCGAGCGCCCAGCGCGGGCCGAGATGGTTCGCGACCCAGCCGGCCACCGGCGCGCCGATCGGCGTGCCGCCGAGCGCGACCGCGAGGCGCAGCGCCATCACGCGGCCGCGCATCGCCGGCTCGGTGGACAACTGCATCAGGCTGTTGGTCGAGTTCATGAAGGTGATCGCGGCGATCCCGGTCAGCACCAGCGCGGCGGCGAACAGCCAATAGCCCGGCGCCAGCGCGGCGAGCGTGCAGCCGAGCCCGAACAGCGCCGCGCCGAACCACAGATGCCGGAAGCGCGGCTGCTCGCGGCGTGCGGCGAGCAGCGCGCCCGACACCGTGCCGACCGCCATCATCGACGACAGCACGCCGAACCCGCGCGCATCGACGTGGAACACGCTGGCCGCCATCGTCGAGATGAACAGCTGGAAGTTGAGCCCGAACGTGCCGATCAGGAACAGCATCACGAGGATCGCCTTCAGGTCGTCGCGCCGCCACACGTAGCGGAACCCGTCGAGCAGGCCGCCGCGCGAGCGGCCCGCCCGCAGGTTCGCGCGCAGTTCGTCCTCGCGGAGCAGCAACAGCGACACCAGCACCGCGAAGAAACTGAGCCCGTTGGCGACAAACGCCCAGCCCGTGCCGACCGACGCGATCATGAAACCCGCTGCCGCCGGGCCGATCATCCGCGCGGCGTTGAACGACGTCGAATTGAGCGCGACCGCGTTCGCGAGTTCGCGATCGCCGACCAGTTCGGCGACGAAGGTCTGCCGCACGGGCGCGTCGAACGCCGCCGCGCAGCCGAACAGGAACGCGAACACGTAGACGTGCTCGAGCCGCGCGACACCCGTGACCGTCAGCGCGCCGAGCACCAGCGCCAGCACGCCCATCAGCGCCTGCGTCACCATCAGCAGCTTGCGCTGGTCGAAGCGGTCGGCCGCGTAGCCGGTCCACGGCAACAGCAGCAACTGCGGCCCGAACTGCAACGCCATCACCGTGCCGACGGCCGATGCGTCGTGATGCGTGAGCTGCGTGAGGACGAGCCAGTCCTGCGCGGTGCGCTGGACCCACGTACCGATGTTCGACACCAGCGAACCGATCGCCCACACACGGTAGTTGAAACTGCGAAGCGAGCGGAACACGCCCGCCGCCGGCACGCTCATGGCCGCTCCCGGTCGGGCTCGTTGCCGCCGTGCAGTTCGCCGAAGTGCCGCGCGAGAAACAGGCCGAGCGCGAGGATGCCGAGGCCGAACGCCGCGACATCGGCCGTGACCCGGAGGTCGAAATCGCCCACTCGGCACACCAGCACATAAGCCATCACGAGGTTCGCGACGCCCCACACGACATTCACGGTGGACGACGACAACCCGCGCCCGGGCGGATTCGCGAACGGGGTCTGGAACGGCTCGCCGCGCAATCCGCTGACGAGATGGGGCACGACGTTCGCGAGGAACGCGCCGCCGAAGAAGTACGCGACGAGATGCGGGAAGTTCATGTTCGGGTTGTCCTTTCGGCAAGCGGGCGGATGCGGTTCAAGGGCGCGGCGTTTCCTGGAATTCGGCGAGCCGCTGCAGCAGCTTCACGGCGGACGCGAGCTCGGCCTGCTCGGCGGCCGACAGTTGCGCGTGCAGCGCGCGGAACAGCCAGTCGTCCTTGGCCGCGCGGTTGGCCTGCAGCACCTTGCGGAAACCGGGCGTGACCGCGATCAGCGTCTGCCGGCCGTCGGACGGATCGGGCTCGCCGCTGACGGCGCCCAGCGTCTCGAGCGTCGCGACCGTCACGCGCATCGACTGCGGACGCACGCTTTCGGCGCGCGCCAGGGCCGATACGGTCGCGGGGCCGTCGCGGTCGAGCCGCAACAGCACCGACTTCTGCGATGACGTGAGGTCGTTCGGGTGGATCTGCTCCCGCATCCGCCGCATCAGCTTGCCGACCGAGATGCGGAGTTCGCCGGCGAGACCGGCCAGTGGGAGCGCGTCGGAGGGCGGTAATGGCGGATTCATGAATTCAAGATAGCAGATGTACAGTCAAACTGTACAGTTTAGCTGCATATTTCATCCTGTAAGGATCGTCCCTTCACCTGCGCTCGAGCCGATGCGAAACGTCGCGTTCGGCCGCGCAGGCCGGCTCTGCGATAATGCGGGCTCCCCATTTCCGCTCCGCTTCCCGCCATGACGCAGCCGTCCGCTCCGCTCTCCACCGACCTGCCGCCGATCTCGTGCCTGCCCGGCGACGCGCTGCCGTGGCTGCCGATGAGCGCCGACCTGCCCGGCCTCGCAATCAAGTACCTGCACATCAACGCGGCCGAGGACACGCTCACCGCGCTGCTGAGGATGCCGGCCGGCGGGACGCTGCCGCGCCATCGCCACGACGGCGAGGTATTCGTCCATACGCTGCAGGGGGCGTGGCGCTACCTCGAATACGACTGGATCGCGCACGCCGGCTCGACGGTGCTCGAACCGGCCGGCTCGGTGCATACGCCGGAAACGCTCGGCGCACCGGGCAAGGACGTGATCACGCTGAACGTGATGCGCGGCGATCTGGTGCTGCTCGACGACGAAGGCCGCGAAACCGCGCGCGAGAACTGCCGCGTCGCGCTGCTGCGCCAGCGCAAGCATGCGCGCACGGTGCCGGGCGACGCGGCGCCGTTCGTCACGCGCTAAGACTGGCGGCATCGCCGCGTCGCGATGCGTGTGGTGCCGGCTCGCGCCGATGTGCGGGTGGCAGCCGGCGCGCTTCGCCAACGTCCCCGGCCTGCCCGCGCATTACCGAAACCGCCGGAAAAACCGCCGGACATCGTCGGCCAGCAGATCCGGCTCCTCCATCGCGGCAAAATGGCCGCCGCTCGGCATGTCGGTCCACTGCACGACGTCGAACACCCGTTCGAGCCAGCTGCGCGGCGGGCGGCCGATTTCCTTCGGAAAACGCGCAAACGCGACGGGCACCGCCACGCGCTGACCGGCCGCGAAGCGCATGGGCTGCAGCCGGTTTTCCCAATACATCTGCATCGACGAGCCGATGCAACCGGTGAACCAGTACAACGAGATGCCGGTCAGCAGCGTGTCTTGCGAAAACCGCCGCGCCAGGTCGCCGTCGCAATCGCTCCACGCGCGGAATTTCTCGGCGATCCACGCGGCCAGTCCGGCCGGCGAATCGTTGAGCGCGACGGCGAGCGTCTGCGGCTTCGTCATGTGGACATGCGCGTATCCGCCTTCCAGCGCGGCCCACTCGCCACGCTGCGTCACGAACGCCCGTTCCTCGTCGGTCAGCGGCAAGGCCGCGTCGGTCGGCGGCTCGTAGCTGCCGGGCAGGAAGTTCAGATGGAGGCCGTCCACCACGTCGGCATGCCGCGCGCCGAGCGCAATCGACACGCCTGCGCCGAGATCGCCGCCTTGCGCGCCGAAGCGGCGGTATCCGAGACCGGACATCAGTGCCGCCCAGCGGTCGGCGACCTGAAACGCCGACATGCCGGGTGCGGCGGGCGCCGGCGAGAACAGGAAACCGGGCAGCGACGGCACGACGACGTCGAACGCGTCGTCCGGATCGCCGCCGAACGCCGCCGGGTCGCAGAGGCGATCGATCAGCGCGTCGAATTCGAAGACGGAGCCGGGCCAGCCGTGCGTGATGACGAGCGGATAAGGCCTCGGCCCGACGCCGCGTCGATGGATGAAATGCACGCGCTGCCCGCCTGCGTCTGCGACGAACTGCGGCAGCCGGTTCAGCGCACGCTCCGCCGCACGCCAGTCGAAGCGTTCGGCCCAGTACGCGGTCAGCTCGCGCAACCAGGCGCCGTCGACGCCCTGCTGCCATGGCTCCGCGGGGGTCAGCGCCGGTGCGCGCATGGCGCGCAGGCGCCGGCGCAGGTCATCGAGCGCGTGATCGGGAATCGCAATGTCGAACGGGGCGGTGTGCATCGGGTCTCCTCGCGAAGCGGCTCGACGAGATTCTGCGCGATTTTTCCGGCGCGCGCAGAGCGGCTCGCGCGCACGCGTCAGCCCGCCTCCCGCTCGCCCGACCGCTCATCCGCCCGCGCGTCGCGCCGCACCGCCTGCGGCGGCACGCCGAACCCGCGCACGAACGCCTCGCGCATGTGCCGCCGGTCGCGAAAGCCGTTTTCCTTCGCAATCACGTCGAGCGAATGGCGGCTCTGCTCGATCATCAGCCGCGCGGACTCCAGCCGCAGCCGCTCGATCGCCTTCGCGGGCGACTGCCCCGTCTCGAGCGTGAACACGCGGCTGAACTGGCGCGGGCTCAGGTGCACCGCTTCGGCGAGATCCTCGACGGTCAGCGCGCGGCCGAGATGCTGCCGCGCGTAGTTCAGCGCGTTCTGGATCCGGTCGGATTTCGGCGCGAGATCCAGCATTTCCGAATGCTGCGACTGGCCGCCGGCCCGCCGCTGGTGCATCACGAGCTTGTGCGCGACCGACCGGGCGGCATCCGCGCCCAGGTCCTTTTCCACCATCGCGAGCGCGAGGTCGAGGCCGGCCGTCATCCCGGCCGACGTCCAGATCGGGCCGTCGACGATGTAGATCCGGTCTTCCTCGACGCGAATCTCCGGGTAGTCCCGCTGCAGGTCGCGGCCGAACGCCCAGTGCGTCGTCGCGCGGCGCTGCGCGAGCAGCCCGGCCTCGGCCAGCACGAACGCGCCCGTGCAGATGCCGGCGATCCGCCGCGCGCGCGCGTTGGCGCGGCGCAGGAACGCGACGACGCCGGGCGGCGCCGGCGACGCGACCGGATCGTTGACGCCCGCGACGATCCACGTATCGACGGCAAGCTGCCCGCGCAGCGCGTGCGTGGCGACCGGCAGCCCGAGCGACGAGCGCACGTCGCCACCATCGACCGAATAGTTGCCCATCACGTAGAACGGCTCGCTCATGCCTATGTTCGCGTACTCGAACACCGACTGCGCGGCGAGCGCCATGATCTGGAAGCCGTCGCTGATCAGAAAACCGATGCGGTGCATGTGCGTTCTCCCGTCCCCGGCCAGTGAGTTGGCCCGATGTCCTGAATCATACCCATCTACGTCATTTATGTCACAGCGATTCACGGCCAGAATGGCTTCACGCCATCCGGCCAATCCCATCGAAACGGAGCACATCATGACGCAAGCACATCGCGGTACCGCCCTCATTACCGGCGCCTCGTCGGGCATCGGCGCCGTCTACGCGGACCGCCTCGCGCGCCGCGGTTACGACCTGATCCTGGTCGCCCGCAACCGCGACCGGCTGGCCGCCCTCGCCGATCGCATCACGAACGACACGCAGCGCAGCGTCGAGATCGTCGACGCCGACCTCAACGACCGCGCGGCCCTCGCCGCCGTCGAGGCGAAGCTGAAGCAGGATGCGAGCATCACGCTGCTCGTGAACAATGCGGGCGTCGGCACGCACGCGCCGCTGCTCGACAGCGACGTCGACGCGATGACCCGGATGATCGACCTGAACGTGACGTCGCTCACGCGCCTCACCTACGCGGCGGTGCCCGGCTTCGTCGCCCGCGGCCGCGGTGCGGTGATCAATATTTCGTCGATCGTCGCGATCTCGCCGGAAACGCTGAACGGCGTGTACGGCGGCACGAAGGCGTTCGTGCTCGCGTTCAGCCAGTCGCTGCACCACGAACTCGCCGGCAAGGGCGTGCAGGTGCAGGCCGTGCTGCCCGGCGCGACCGCCACCGATTTCTGGCAGACGGGCGGCCTGCCGCTCGAGCATCTGCCGAAGGAAATCGTGATGTCGGCGTCCGACCTGGTCGACGCGGCGCTGGTCGCTTTCGAGCGCGGCGAACTCGTGACGATCCCGTCGCTGCATGCGGGTGACGAATGGGACGCCTACGAGGCCGCGCGCCGCACGATGGCCCCGCACCTGTCGGCCGATACGCCCGCGCCGCGCTACGCGACGGCACGCTGACCGCCCGACGTCCCGCAGGTCGAAGGCAGCAAGCGCGGCGCCCTCCGGGACGCGCCGCGGAACCCGGTGACAGGCAGCGAATCGCTGCCGATCGTCCCGGGGTCCGCGGCACGTTTCCCGGCACGTGCCGATCGGTGGATTCGTCTGCCGAAACATGCACCGGATTCGTTCCCGATCGGCGCAAATCGCGCATACCGACAGACGATTCCGGTTCGCTTGCCACGCATTCCGCGCAACAGTAAGCTCTGCGATTGCAGTCCCCAAGCGGCCTCGTCCGACCGGCATTCGTCCGATCACGAGGGCAATCGTCCGTTGCAAACTCGACCAAGCGGGTCCGTATGTTCATCACCGAGACCGGCGACGCGCCGGCCTCCGCGCGCGGTTCGGCCAACCTTCAGCCCGCGCTCCCGCCCGTGCCGGAACTGGCCACCGTCTGTCGTGTCGCGCGGGCGCATTTCGGTGCCGCTGGCGCGTTCATTGCGCACGCGGATGCCGATGCGCCACGCGTGCTCGCCGTCGACGGCGCGCTGCCCGATCCCCTTTTCGCCGATGGCTTGCCACCCCGGGGCGAGCCGGACCCGGCCGCCGATGCGCGGTTCGTGCCGGACGACACGAACGCGAACGCGAACGGGCAACGCGACGGCGGCCCGCCTCGCGCGCCAGGGATCGTCGCGGCCTGCGAACTGGCCGCGACCGATGGCGCGACGCTGGGCATGCTGTGCATCGTCGACGAAGCGCAACGCACGCTCGACGCGACGCAACGCACGCTGCTCCGCGACCTCGCCACGCTGGCGGCCAGCGCGCTTTGCCGCGCGACCGAAGCCGCCGCGTTGCGCGAACGGCTCGGCATCGTCGAGGAACACAGCACGCTGACCACGCTCGCGCTCACCGAAAGCGGCACCGGTGTGTGGGATCGCAACGTGGAAACCGGCGAGATCCATTACTCGCCGGCCTGGAAGGCGTTGCTCGGCTACGCGCCGCACGAGCTCGGCACCCGGATCGAGGATGCGTACGAACGGCTGCATCCGGACGACGTCGACGACGTGAAAGCCGCGATGCTCGCGCACTTCGAGCGCCGCACCGACCGCTACGCGGTCGAGCACCGCATCCGTTGCAAGGACGGCACCTACAAATGGATCTGCAGCCGCGGCAAGGTGATCACCCGCGACGCCTACGGCCGCGCGCTCCGGATGGTCGGCACGACCACGGACATCACCGCGCTGCGCGAGCTCGCCACGCGGTTGCGCGACTCGGCTGCGCTCGTCACGGATCTCACCGACCAGGTTCCCGGGCTCGTGTTCCAGCTGCGGCAAACGGCCGACGGGCACCGCTTCTTTACCTACGCGAGCGCGGGTGTCAGCGACATCTATGAACTGACGCCCGAGCAGGTCGCCCACAGTGCGGAGGCGGTCGAGACGCGGATTCATCCGGCCGACCTGGTCGCCTACCGGCTGTCGCTGCACGACTCGTCGGTGCGGCTGACCCCGTGGCGCCTCGAATATCGCGTGCTGCTGCCGGGCCAGGGCCTGCGCTGGCGCGAAGGCGACGCGCGCCCGCAGCGCACGGCCGACGGCGGCACGGTGTGGCACGGCTTCATCACCGACGCGACCGACCGCAAGCGCATCGAGGCCGAGCTGCACCGGATGGCCACGACCGATCACCTGACACAACTGTCGAACCGCCACGCGTTCATGCGGCAAAGCGAAGCCGCGCTGCGCAACGTGCGCACGACCGGCCTGGCCGCCGCGGTGCTGATGCTCGATCTCGATCACTTCAAGGCGCTGAACGACCGCTGGGGCCACCCGGTCGGCGATCGCGCGCTCCGGCATTTCGCGCGGCTTCTGCTCGCGGAAACCGGGCCCGACGGGATCGTCGGCCGGGTCGGCGGCGAGGAATTCGCGGTCGTGCTGCCGAAGGCGGATCTCGACACCGCGCTGGCATTCGCGCAGCGCGTGCAGCAACGCGCGATGGCGGCGCGGCTGATGCACGAGGACCAGCAGGTCACGCTGACCGTCAGTATCGGCATCGACGCGATGCGGGCGTCGGACTTCGGCGCGTACCAGCCGCTGTCACGCGCCGACAAGGCGCTCTATCTCGCGAAGGAACGCGGCCGCAACCGGATCGAGGTGTATCGAGCATAGCCGACGCGATGGCGCGACGGGCGACATCCGCGCCGCGTCCGCCGCCCGGTTTCCCGGCCCCCGTTGCGCGACCGGTTCGAAACCGATCGTGTAGACTTGCGCCCCTTGCTCTCCTCACCACGACTTGCCATGGACAATGCCAAACGAACCGCGCGAATCGCGACGGGTCTGCTCGTCGTCGCGCTCGTCGAGTTGCTGGCGCTTCTGATCGGCTACGTGTTCGCCAGTTCGATGGACGATCCGTACACCGGCGTACGCGTGCTGATTACTGCGCTGTTCTGGGCGGCAGGCCTCTCGGCCCTCGGCGTCATTGCGGCAATCGCCTGCCTGTCGATCGACCTGCAGGCGCGCGGCGGCGTGATCTACGGGGCGCTGGTGCTGCACGGCCTGCTCGTCCTGCCCGGGCTGTTTCTGTCCTTCCACTGAATCGCACCGCAGCCGCCGGCGTCACGCCGCCTCCGCACGCGGCACCGCCCGCACTCCCAGCAGCATCGCGACCGCGCACGCGGCCAACAGCGCGGCGATCATCAGCATCGCCGGATCCATGCTGCCGGTTCGCGTGCGGATCAGCCCGACGAGCCAGGGAGTGATCATGCCGCTCGACACGCCGATGCTGCTGATCAGCGCAATCCCGCCGGCCGCGCCCGCGCCGGAGAAATACGCGGACGGCACGGCCCAGAACACCGGATGCGCGGCGAAGATCAGCATCACCGCGACCGACAGCAGCGCCATCATCGCGACGATGCTCGGCAGGTGCAGCGTCAGCAGCGCAAGCGCCACCGCGCCGCCGAACGCGCATGCCGCGAAGTGCCGGCGCCGCTCGCGCTTGCGGTCGGAACGCCGCGCGATCGCGATCAGGCCGGCCGCGCCGATCGCGTTCGGCACGACCGACAACAGGCTGATCTGCACGACGTCGTGGATGCCGAATTCGCGGATCATCAGCGGCATCCAGAACAGCAGCATCAGGAGCGCGGTGGTCAGCGAGAAATAGATGAACGCGAACAGGTACGTGCGCGGTTCGGCCAGCACCTGCCGCAGCGAATGCGGCGCCGGCGTATCGGCACCGGCGGCATCGGCGGCACCAGCGACACCGGCGCGGTCGGCGGCCAGGTCGGCCGCAAGCCGCTGGCGATCGGCATCGGACAGCCAGCGCGCCTGCTCGGGACGATCGCACAGCCAGAACCACGCGATCACGCCGAGCAGGATCGCGGGCGCGCCCTCGATCGCGAACATCCATTGCCAGCCGTGCAGCCCGAGCACGCCCGACATCCCGCGCATCAGCCAGCCCGACAGCAGCCCGCCGACCATCCCCGCCACCGCGACACCCGCGTAGAAGATCGACAGCACCGACGCGCGCCGCCGCGCCGGATACCAGTACGTCAGGTAGAACACCACGCCCGGAAAGAACCCGGCCTCGAACACCCCGAGCAGGAAGCGCAGCACGTAGAAATGCTTCGCGCTGTCGACGGTGATCATCGCGACCGACACCGCGCCCCACAGGCACATGATCCGCGCGAACGTGCGGCGCGCACCGAAGCGGCGCAGCAACGCGTTGCTCGGCACCTCGAACAGCACGTAACCGACGAAGAACAGCACGGCGCCGAGGCTGTACATCGCGTCGGTCAGGCCGAGATCCTGCCGCATCTGCAACTGCGCGAAGCCGATGTTGCTGCGATCGAGAATCGACACGATGTAGCAGATGAACAGGAACGGCACGATCCGCGCGCCGATGCGCCGGTACAGCGCGTCGTCGTCCGGTGCGGCGGCGCCGGACGCGACGGCACGCGCGGCGTCGGCTTGAAGAGGGGCTGACATCGATCGTCTCCTCGATGGATTCGGGTGCGGGGCGAACATGGGGCGCCGGTCGCCGCCGCCCGCGCGCGGCAACCGGCCGTCGCGCGGTCAGTCGCGCGGCGCGGCTTCGCCCTTCACGCCGAGCATCAGCGCGACGCCGCTCGCCACCAGCAACGCGGCAAGCAGATACACGGCGAGATCCATGCTGCCGGTGCGCGTGCGGATCATCCCGATCACCCACGGGCTGACGATGCCGCTCGTGATCCCGATGCTGCTGATCAGCGCGATCCCGGCCGCGGCCGCGTTGCCCGACAGGTAGCGGGTCGGCACGGCCCAGAAGATCGGCAGCGCGGCGAAGATCAGCGTCGCCGCGATCGACAGGCACGCGAGCATCGCCGCGAAGCTGTGCAGGTGCAGCGTCAGCGCGGCGAGCGCGATCCCGCCGCCGATCGTGCAGCACGCGAAGTGCTTGCGGCGCTCGCCGGTCCGGTCCGAACGGCGCGCGATCAGGACCAGCCCCACCGCGCCGACCGCGTTCGGCACGACCGTGTACAGGCTCACGGCCACGACGTCGGTCACGCCGAAATCGCGAATCATCAGCGGCATCCAGAAGTTGAGCGTCAGCGACGCGCAGGTCAGCGAGAAATAGATGAACGCGAACAGGTACACGCGCGGATTGGCGAGCGCGGCCACGAGGCTGCGCCCGTCGTGCGCGTGGCCGTGGCCGCGGCCGTCGGCGCACAGCGCGGCGACCCGCGCCTTTTCATCGGCCGTGAGCCACGTGGCATCCTGCGGCCGGTCGACCAGGAACGTGAACGCGGCGAACGCGAGCAGGATCGCCGGCGCGCCTTCGATCGCGAACATCCACTGCCAGCCGTGCAGGCCGAGCACGCCGCCCATGTCGCGCATGATCCAGCCCGACATCAGGCCGCCGAGCACGCCGGCCACCGCGACGCCCGCGAAGAACACCGAGATCGCGGCCGCGCGCCGGTTCGCGGGGAACCAGTAAGTGAGGTACAGCACGATGCCGGGAAAGAAGCCCGCTTCGAACACGCCGAGCAGGAACCGCAGCACATAGAAATGCGACGGCTGCGACACGAACATCATCCCGGTCGACGCGATGCCCCACAGCAGCATGATCCGCGTGAAGGTGCGGCGCGCGCCGAAACGCGCGAGCAGCATGTTGCTCGGCACTTCGCAGAACACGTAGCCGACGTAGAACACCGCGGCGCCGAGGCCGTACATCGCGTCGCTGAAGCCGAGATCGTGCTTCATCTGCAACTGCGCGAAGCCGATGTTGATGCGGTCGAGGAACGATACGACGTAACAGAGGAACAGGAACGGCACGATCCGCCATGCGATCTTGCGGAACAGCAGCGCGTCGTCCGTGGCGGCGGATGCGGAAGCCGAAGCGCTCGCGTGCGCGAGCGTCGCTTCGGCATGAAGCGATTGGGGCATGTCTCTCTCCAAACAGGCTGCGCGATTCGCGCGCGCAGCCGTCTCCCAGGGCGTACGTGCGCCCTGCTTTCTAGTGAGCTCGGATCACGGCGGACGGCAAGACGGCGGAACGCCGCGGCCGGTCGCCGCTTCAGAAAAAAGGCGAAGCGCCCTGCCGGACACCCCGCCTGTGCAAGCCGCTCAGTCCTGCAACGCGGCCCACATTTCCTTGTCGCGCTGCGCGGTCCAGATGCGCGGATGCGTGATGCCGCTCGCTTCGTCGAACGCACGCGACACGTCGAACGGCAGGCAGTGCTCGTAGATGAACACGTGGCCGAACTTCGGGTCCATCGCTTCGCGCGTGAGCGCCATCGACGCCTTCAGGTCGAGCTTCTGCTCGACGGCCTTGCGGCCCTGCGCGAGCAACGTCGTGACGAAATCCTTCGTGTAGTCGAGGCCCTTGTTCACGTCGGCCGGGTTCAGCAGCGCGGGGCCACGGCCCGGCACCAGCTTCTCGGCGTTCAGCGCGCGCAGCGCCTCAAGCGTGGCCGGCCACTGTTCGAGCTGGGCATCCCCGCAATAGCACGCGGCGTCGTATTCGACGAGGTCGCCCGAGAACAGCACTTTCTGCGACGGGATCCAGACGATCGTGTCGCCCTTCGTGTGGCCCGAGCCGACGTGCATGATCTTCACCTCGAGCTTGCCGAGGAACAGCGTGAACTCGCGTTCGAACACGAGCGTCGGCCAGGTCAGGCCCGGCACCGTCTCGACACCGGCGAACAGGCGCGGGAAACGCTCGATCTCCGACTTCATGTCGGCCTCGCCGCGCTCGACGATCATCTCGTACGTGCCACGGCTCGCGATCACGTGCTGCGCGCCTTCGTCGAAATACGCGGACGCGCCGAGCACGCGCACCGCGTGGTAGTGCGACAGCACGACGTGCTTGATCGGCTTGTCGGTCACGCTGCGGATCTTCGCGATCAGGTCCTGTGCCATCGCGGGCGTCGCGGTCGTGTCGACGATCAGCACGCTGTCGTCGCCGATGATCACGCCCGAGTTCGGGTCGCCTTCGGCGGTGTACGCGTACGCGTTCTCGGACAGCTTCGTCCAGGTGACTTTCTTCTCTTCCAGATCGGCTTGGGAGGCGAATGCTTTGGCCATGTTGCGTTCCGTGGCTGCGAGCCATGTGTTGAGGGGAGTGAGCGGATCATCTTCTCGCGCCGAATATTTGTCAATGACAAAGTCGCTTGCTATTGTCTAATACGGGTAAACCTGCGGGCTGGCGCGATAAATGGCGTCGGATACCATGCGGGGTTTCGTCAACGGAAGAATCATCGCGTGCAGAACCACGAAGTCAGCGCAGACGATGCGCCGCCCAAGGCGCAGCGCGGGATCCAGAGTGTCGAGGTCGGCGGCCGGCTGCTCGACGCGCTCGCGCGCCGGCGCAAGCCGCTCGGGCTGTCCGAGCTGGCCGCGGCGGCCGACCTGTCGACCGCGCAGGCGCACACCTATCTCGTCAGCCTGACGCGGCTCGCGCTCGTGAAGCGCGACGCGCTCACCGGCAATTACGAGCCGGGCCCGTTGTCGCTGCGGCTCGGGCTGATGTCGATCGAGCGCCAGCCGGCCTATCGCGCGACGCTGCCGCACGCGGCACGGCTCGCGGAAGCGGTCGGCCTGAGCGTCGCGCTGTCGGTGCCGGGCGCGCTCGGGCCGACGATCGTGCGCATCGAGCACGGCGGTTATCCGCTGCACGTGAACCTGCATGTCGGTTCGGTGATGTCGCTCGACACGACGGCCACCGGCCGCGTGTTCCGCGCGTTCGGCGACCCCGCGCAACTCCGCGCGATGGCCGCCAGCCAGGCCGGCGCGGCCGACACGCTTGCAGGCGGCGAGCAGCCCGTGCCGGATACCGGCGTGCCGCAGGCCGAACTCGATGCGATCCGCGCACGCGGGATCGAGCGCGGCGTCGACCTGCCGAGCCCCGGCGTCAGCGCGATGTGCGTGCCGGTGTTCGACGCGGCGGGCGCGCTGCAGCTCGCGTTGACGGTGATCGGTTCGACGGGCTCGATCGACGTCGCGTGGGACGGCCCGATCGCGGCGGCACTGCGCGACGCGGCACGGCAGGCGAGCGCATCGCTCGGCGAGGCGCACGACGCCTCGCCGCCCGCACCCGGCGCAGCCCCGGCCGCTGCGCGCGTGCCGCCCGCGCTGGCCGACGATGCGAAGGCGCAGCGCGGGATCAACGCGCTCGACAGCACCGGCGAGTTGCTGCTCGCGCTGGTATCGGCGGGCCGCGCGCTGCCGCTGCGCGATCTCGCGGCGGCGGCCGGCATGCCGGCCGCGAAGGCTTTTCCGCATCTCGTCAGCCTCCAGAAGATCGGCCTGCTGAGCCGCGACGACGCCGGCTGCTTCGGCGGCGGCCCGCTCGGGCAGGCGCTCGGCCTGATCGCGATGCAGCGCGTGTCGCCGACGCGCGACGCGGAAGCCGAGATCGTCGCGCTGGCCGGCGCGACCGACATGAGCGTGGCGGCCGCGACGCTCGGGCCGCTCGGCCCGACGGTGATCCGCCTCGAGGAATCGGCGCGGCCGCAGCACGTGAGCCTCCAGGTCGGCACCGTGATGTCGCTCGTCAATACGGCGATCGGCCGGATTTTCGCGGCCGGCATGTCCGACGACGTGCTGGCCGACCTGCTCGCCGACGAGCCCGTGCGCCTCGCGGGCCGCATCGCCCCGCCGGCCGACGACGCATTCCGGGCGCGGCTCGCGACGATCCGCGCGGACGCGCTCGATTTCACGTTCGACGCGCCGGTGCCGGGCATCGGGACGGTCGCCGCGCCCGTGTTCGATCACACCGGCAGCATCCGGCTCGTGATCGCGATCATCGGCTCGTCGCGCGGCTTCCCGCGCGGGCCGGACAGCGATCTCGCGCAGGCGTTGCTCGCCGCGACGCGGCGGCTGTCGTGGCGGTTCGGGTGGATCGGCCGGTAAGCCGACGCCTGCTTTCGCCATCCTCCGCAGCGCCCGAATCCCCCCTCTCTTGTTTCATGCGAGCCGTGCCGGCACGGCCTCGTCGCGCGCCAGCACGGCCACGCCAGGGCGCCCGATATTCATGTTGCGAAGCAGCAACACAAATTGTCAGTAATTCTCATATAACGAAATCGCATTTCACAAAGCGGAGGTGTTTCGCTATGATTAGGGTTATCCCTAACTCGCCACCTATATGGGGCTTCGTCATGCAAACGTCTAATGTCTCCGACCGTTCCACCGAATCCGCTGGCTGGCTCGCACGTATGGGCGAGCTGATTGCAGAAGCTTGGGCACTCCACCTCGAGACCTGCGAAGTCATCGCTGAAGCACACGCACGCCTGCCGCGCTGAGCGGTACGACCGGCCCACAGCCGGCCTCACGATGCCGTCCTGATCCGCTTGCCCGGATGCGCGCCGCAAGGCCGCGGCACCCGGCAACGCCCGGCGCGGCAAACAACGTGGAAACCGGCAAGCGTTGCCCCGGCTGAATGCGCTCCCGGTGTCGGGAGCGTGTCGAGGTTGCTTTAAAGCCGATGCGGGCGCCAATCCGCCTCGACGCGATATCGAATCGGCTTCGGCGCGGTTTTGTCTGAAGGTTGCCCGGACGGGCAGCCGTTATCCAGCCAGCACGTGGGAAGGCTGAACCCTCGCGGACGGAAGATTCATCCGCGTTGCCGGCGGCGATACCGAACCGCGCCGCGCGGCTACTCCCCCGCGCGATTGCCGGCTTTCTGCGCGGCATACGCGCAGCCACTGGCGCCGTTGTTGCAACGACGGCCGCATCTCACCCCTGCCTTCCTCACACCTGAATCGACGGCACGTCCTTCATGCAGCGCAGTGCAAACATCGAGCGGCTGTGACGGATGCTCGAAATCTTGTACAGCTTTTCGCGCAGGAAGCGCTCGTAGCCGGCCGTGCCGTCCACCGCGACCTTAATCCAGTAGTCGTACTCGCCCGACACCAGATACGCCTCGAGGACCTCGGGCAGCGCGGCGAGCTCCTCGCCGAAGCGGGCGAGCGCGTCGTCCTCGTGGCGATCGAGCGTGACTTCGAGGATCACGATGTCCGCATAGCCCAGTTTCCGCTGGTTGACGAGCGCCACATAACCGTCGATGTAGCCGTCCACCTCGAGTTGCCGTGTGCGGTTCCAGCACGCGGTGGTCGACATGCCGATCTGTTCGGCCAGTTCGGCGTTCGACAGGCGCGCGTTTTTCTGCAGTGCACCCAGGATCTTGCGGTCCTGGCTGTCGAGCGTTTTCGGCGAGCGTTCACGTGTGGCCATGGCAGGAAGAATCTTCTACTGAAAAGCGCGATTCTATCTGAACGACATTCCGGATTTGTGTCGGTTTGTGTGGAAATGCGGAAGCCTTTTAATCCGGCCCCTTGATATATTTTCTCCATGCCTGTTGTCCGGCACGCTCCCCGCGACAACCCCTTCGCAGCGGAACGCACGGCCGCAATCACGAGTTGCGGTGCCGGCCAGCAGGCATGCGATTCCCCGCCGCCCGCGCGCCTATCCGGCCGCGCGGCTTCGGCGCCCGTGTTCCTGTTCCTGCCCTACCCGTCATGTCGTTCAGGCTTTACCTCTCGTTTCTCGCTGCTTCCGCCGTTCTCGTCTACGCTCCCGGCCCCGTCAACCTCCTCACCATGAACCAAGCGCTGCGCACCGGCTGGCGCCGCGCGCTGCCGTGCGTCTGGGGCGGCACGCTCGCCGTGCTGCTGCAACTCGCGCTGACCGCGCTGTGCCTGAATTCGCTCGTGCATCTCGACGAGCGCGCGCTGACCGTGCTGCGCTGGGCCGGCGCGGCCTACCTCGTCTGGCTCGGCTGCAAGCAATGGCTCAGCCGCGCGCCGGCCGGCGGGCCCGCCACCGCGGCCGGGCCTGCCGGGGCTGCAACGCCGGACACCGACTCGCACCGCGCGCTGTTCTGGCGCGGCCTCGCGACCTCGGGGCTGAATCCGAAAACGCTGCTGTTCTTCCCGTCGTTCTTCCCGCAGTTCATCGTCCCTGACGCCGACTGGAGCCTGAACCAGCAGTTCCTGCTGCTCTCGGCGACCTTCGCGGTGCTGTTCGCGGGCGGCGTCGCGTCGATGGCGCTGTTCTCGCACCGGCTGAGCCGCGCACTGCAGCGGCCCGCGCGGATGCGCGCGATGAACCGTGTCACGGGCGGGCTGCTCGTCGGGATGGGCGCGATCATGGCCGGCTGGAACTGAACGGCCGCCGCTACGCGCGTCGTCGCAACCGCCGCCGGCCCCGCGAAAAAGCAGCCGATCGCGGAATGCTTTAGGGTAGCGCCTGGTTCGTTGGACATGCCCGGCCTGCCGGGCGACTGAATGAAGCACGTCACTACCCGCCTGCGGCGCCTGTTCGCGCCGATCGGCCTGCACTGGTATCTCGCCCTTCTCCTCGCGCTCGATGCACTGATGGTGCTGCGCCCGGTCGTCGACAACGCGAAGCTCGGCCGCCACGGCGCGTGGCTTGCCGATGCGCTGAACCTCGTCGACAACGCGGGGCTCGTCGTGCTGCCGCAGGTCGTGATCGCGGCCGGCCTCGCGACCATGGCCATCGGCATCTTGCTGCGCGCGCGCGTCGCATGGGTGCTGTCGATCCTGCTGCTGGTCGCGGCCGCCGCGCTCAGCGCGCTCGGCGGCTATCCGAGCCACGGCGTGTTCGCCTACACGGCCGTGCTGGTCGTCACGCTGCTTTATTACTGGCGGCATTTCGACCGCGCGAGCATCGCCGCGAGCAGCCTGTTCGCGTTGCTGAGCATCGTGTCGCTGCTGATCTACGCCACCTTCGGCGTGCTGTATCTCGGCGACGAATTCACGCCGCCCGTCCACGACCTCGCCACCGCCGTCTATTTCTCGATCGTGTCGATGTCGACGGTCGGCTACGGCGACATCGTTCCGCACGCGCCGACCGCGCGGCTGTTCACCGCGTCGGTGATCGTGCTCGGCATCACGGTGTTCGCGACGTCGATCAGCGCGGTCGTCGGCCCCGTGATCGGCGGCAATCTGAAACGGATCGTCAAGGGAGGCATTTCGAACGTGATCCGCAAGCATCATTTCCTGATCGTCGGCGCGACGCCCGTCGCGCATGCGGTACACGACGGGCTGCGCAAGCGCGGCTACGCGGTGACCGTCGTCGTGCCGGCCGGCGTCGAGCACAACTACGCGGCGGCGACCGACCTGATCGTCGGCGACGCGACCGACCATGCGGTGCTGGAAAGCGCCGGCGCGGCGACCGCGCGCGCGGTGCTCGCGTTGCGCTCCGACGACGCCGAGAACGCGTTCATCATCCTCGCGATCCGCGAGATCGCGCCGTCGGTGCGCACGGTCGCGCTCGTGAACCAGCAGCGCAACCTCGAACGGCTGCGCCTGTTGAAGCCCGACATGGTGTTTTCGCCGCAGCAGCTCGCGGGCGAACTGCTCGCGAGCACGCTCAACGACGAACCGGTCGACAAGTCGATGATCTCGCACCTGCTGTTCGGCACGGCCGATGCCGCATGACCTGTCGGGCCCGTGACCGCATGGCCGCGTGACCTCATGACCTCGTGACCTCATGACCTCGCGACCGCATAGCCTCGAGACCGCATGACCCGCGGCGGCCGGCATGCGCCCGGTACAATCGCGCGATGTCCGAATTGCTCACTTACGGCGGCCTGTTCGCCGTGTCGATGGTCGCCGCGACCCTGTTCCCGCTCCAGTCCGAAGCCGTGCTCGCCGGCCTGCTGCTCGCCGGGCGCGAACCCGTATGGGCGCTGGTGCTCGTCGCGAGCATCGGCAACGTCGCCGGCTCCGTGATCAACTGGGCGCTCGGGCGCGGCATCGAGCACTTCCGCACGCGCCGCTGGTTTCCCGTCAAGCCCGCCGCGCTCGCACGCGCCGAGCGCTGGTATGCGCGCTACGGCCGCTGGTCGCTGCTGCTCAGCTGGGCGCCCGTGATCGGCGATCCGCTGACGATGATCGCCGGCGTGCTGCGCGAGCCGCTGCCGAGCTTTCTCGCGATCGTGACGATCGCGAAGGTCGGCCGTTACCTGGCCGTCGCGTGGCTCGTCACGCACTGACACCCGCGTTCCCGCCGCACCTGCCTGCGTCGCCATCGACGACGCGCCGCTAAAGAATTCGCCGCTGCTGCCGTATTAAACGGTCGATCAGCGGTGACGCGTGCGTTCCGCCCCTCTCCCTCCCCACTCAGGAAGTTTCATGAGATTGACCCAATTGGGCCGGGTGAGCGTCGGCGCGCGTCTTGCCGCGCTGGCGTGCGCGCTCGTCGCCCTGCTGTTTACCGTGTTCGCATGGACGCTCGCCCATTTCGCCGGCCGGCAACTCGCCGAAGAGGCACACCTGCGGATCGCCGACAACGAGCAGTCGATCCGCGCGATGGTCGACCTGTTCGACAAGGCGCTGACCGCCGAAGCCGATCGCTCGATGTCGCTGTTCGCGAGCTTCCTGCCGGCCGAGTTTTCGCTCGACCCGGCGCGCACCGTCGACATCGGCGGCGTCGCCGCGCCGACGCTCGTCGCGGGCGGCCAGCCGCTCGACCTCGACTATTCGATTCCCGACCAGTTCCTGAAGAAAAGCGGTGCGATCGCGACGATCTTCGCGCGCGACGGCGACGATTTCGTGCGCATCACGACGTCGCTGAAGAAGCAGGACGGCGCGCGCGCCGTCGGCACGAAGCTCGACCGTGCGGGCCCCGCGTACGCCCCGCTCGTCGCCGGACGCGTGTACACGGGCCTCGCGAAGCTGTTCGGGCGGCCGTACATCACGCAATACAAGCCGGTGACCGATGCGACCGGCCGCGTGATCGGCGCGCTGTTCGTCGGCCTGGACATCGGCGCCGAGCTCAAGCTGGTCGAAGACGGCATCCGCGCGCTGAAGATCGGCAGCAACGGCTACTACTTCGTGCTCGACGCATCGCAGGGCCCGTCGCGCGGCACCTTCGTCGTGCATCCCGATGCGGCCGGCGCGCCCGCCGACGACACGCGCGCGCCCTACGCGCAGATGCTCGCGGCCGGCACGGGACGGCTTGCCTACACGTCGACCGACCCGGCCGCGCACGACAGCGGGCCCACCGCGAAATTCGTGTCGTTCACGACGATTCCGCAGTGGCAATGGCTCGTCGGCGGCATCGCGCTCGACGACGAACTGCTCGCCGGCATGCGCGCCACCCGCAACCGCTTCCTGATGATCGGCGCGTTGCTCGTCGCCGCGTTCGCGACGCTGTTCGTCATCGTGGTCCGCCGTGTCGTGAGCCGGCCGCTCGATGCGGCGGCACGCGCCTCCGAGCGTTATGCGGCGGGCGATCTCAGCGTGCGCATCCGCGATGACGCAGCCATGCGCGGCAACGCGGGCCACGCCGGCAACGACGAGATCGGCCGGCTCGTGCAGGCCGTCGACGGGATCGGCGACGGCCTCGCCCGGATCGTCGAGCAGGTGCGCAACAGCTCGGCCGACATCGCGCGCGGCACGGTCGACATCGCGGCCGGCAGCGGCGACATGGCCGCGCGGATCGCGACGCAGGCGAGCAGCGTCGAACAGACCGCGGCCAGCATGGAGCAGATCACCGCCGCCGTGCAGCAGAGCGCCGAGCACGCGGCGCAGGCCAACGCGCTGGTCGCCCACGCGTCGGCCGCCGCGACGAACGGCGACGCCGCGGTGCAGCGCGTGGTCGCGACGATGGACGACATCGGCCGCGCAACACGCCGGATCGCCGAGATCACGGGCACGATCGAGGGCATCGCGTTCCAGACCAACATCCTGGCGCTGAACGCGGCCGTCGAGGCCGCGCGCGCGGGCGAACACGGCAAGGGCTTCGCGGTGGTCGCGGCCGAGGTGCGCACGCTCGCGCAGCGCAGCGCGGCTGCCGTGAAGGAGATCGACGCGCTGAGCGCCGAATCGTCGACGACCGTCGAACAGGGTTACCGGATCGCGGACGCCGCGCGCGGCACGATGCGCGACATCGTTGCGCGCGTCGACCAGGTCAGCACGCTGATCGGCGAGATCAGCGCCGCATCGCGCGAGCAATCGACCGGCATCGAACAGGTGAACCTGGCCGTCACGCAGATCGGCGACGCGACGCAGCGGAATGCCTCGCTGATCTCGGACGCCGAACGCGCGGCCGTCGCGCTGCGCGACCAGGCCGCGCAGCTGGCGGACGCGGTCAGCGTGTTCCGGCTCGAGCGGCACGCGTGACCGGAGCGGACGAGAGACGACGGACGATCGACCGCGGCCGGGCAACCCGCCTACTTCTTGTCGCCCGCCAGGTCGATCGCCTTGTCCGAGCCGACCGCGTTGCGCAGCTGGAATTTCTGGATCTTGCCGGTCGACGTCTTCGGCAGCTCGCCGAACCGCACGACCTTCGGCACCTTGAAGCCTGCGAGCAACTGCCGGCAATGCGCGACGATCTCCTCTTCGGTCGCGCTCGCGCCTTCGCGCAGCTCGACGAACGCGCACGGCACCTCGCCCCATTTCGGGTCGGGCATCGCGACGACGGCGGCGACCGCGACGGCCGGATGCCGGTACAGCGCATCCTCGACCTCGATGCTCGAGATGTTCTCGCCGCCCGAGATGATGATGTCCTTCTTGCGATCCTTGATCCGGATATAGCCGTCCGGCGTCAGCACCGCGAGATCGCCGGTATGGAACCAGCCGCCGTGGAACGCGTCGTCGGTCGCCTTCGGGTTCTTCAGGTAGCCCTTCATGCAGATGTTGCCGCGGAACATGATCTCGCCGAGCGTCTCGCCGTCGGCCGGCACCGGCGCCATCGTGTCGGGATCGAGCACCGTCGCGCCCGCTTCCAGGTGGTAGCGCACGCCCTGGCGCGCATTGAGCCGCGCACGCTCCTCATCGGGCAGTTCCTCCCAATGCGCCTGCTTCGCGCACACGGTCGCCGGGCCATAGACCTCGGTCAGCCCGTACACGTGCAGCAGGTCGAAGCCGATCTCCTTCATCTTCGCGATCACGGCCGGCGCGGGCGCCGCGCCTGCCACCATCGCGTGCACCGTGTGGTCGATGCCTGCGCGGAATTCGGCCGGCGCGTTCGCGATCGCGCTCTGCACGATCGGCGCACCGCAGTAGTGTGTGATGCGTTCGCGGCGAATCAGGTCGAACACCGTCTTCGCGTCGAACTTGCGCAGGCAGACGTTCACGCCCGCGCGTGCCGCGACGGCCCACGGGAAGCACCAGCCGTTGCAGTGGAACATCGGCAGCGTCCACAGGTAGACGGCGTGCTTCGGCATGTCCCATTCGAGGATGTTGCTGATCGCCGCGAGATACGCGCCGCGATGGTGGTAGACGACGCCCTTCGGATCGCCGGTCGTGCCGGACGTGTAGTTCAGCGCGATCGCATCCCATTCGTCGGCGGGCGGGGTCCACGCGTAGTCGGCGTCGCCGCTTGCGACGAGCGCTTCGTAGTCGGTCGCGCCCGCGAAGCGTGCGGGGTCCGCCGGCATCGCATCGGCCACGCTGACGATCTTCAGGCCCGGCACCTCGAGCGCCGCGCGATGCGCGAATTCCGCATATTCGGTGTCGACGATCAGCACCTTCGCCTCGCCATGGCGCAGCATGAACAGCACCGACGACACGTCGAGCCGCGTGTTGATCGTGTTCAGCACGGCGCCGGCCATCGGCACGCCGAAGTGCGCCTCGACCATCGCCGGGATGTTCGGCAGCATCGCCGCGACCGTGTCGCCGCGGCCGACGCCGAGCCGCGCGAGCGCGCTCGCCAGCTGCTTCGCGCGCGTGTAGGTCTCGCCCCAGGTGCGCCGCACGTCGCCGTGCACGATCGCGAGGCGCTCGCCGTAGACTTCGGCCGTCCTGACCAGGAAGTCGATCGGGGTGAGCGGCACGTAATTGGCGTCGCGGCGGCCGAGCCCGGCCTCGAACATCTGCGTCATGATCCTGTCTCCCGTGTCCTGTCGACCGGGGTGGATCCACCCCGGATCGTTTTGATGTGGTTCAATTGCCGACAGCCTAACGGGCGCTATTGTGAGCCGTCTGTCATCGAAACGACAGAGTGCCTTTCCCGCGCTGCGCGTTATCCCTATCCTCGCAAACCCGACCCATGCACGACCCTCTCGCCGCACCGCCCGACGCGCCCGTCCACCCGGCCGACGCCCTTTCCGCACCGGGCCCGCTGCCGGCGCTGTCCACGCTGTTCGGCCAGTGCGCGTGGTTCCGCACGCTCGCGCCCGAACACCAGGCGCTCGTGCTCGCGCAATCGCGCGTCGAGCAGTGCGAGGCCGGCGACGTGATCGCCCATCGGCTCGCGCCGTCCGAATACTGGATCGGCGTGCATCGCGGGCTGCTGAAGCTCGCGATCTTCAACGCGTCGGGGCGCGGCTGCACGTTCTCCGGCGTGCCGTCGGGCGGCTGGTTCGGCGAAGGCAGCGTGATCAAGCGCGAACTGCGCAAGTACGAGGTCGTCGCGATCCAGCGCTCGACCGTGCTGTTCGTGCCGGTCGACACGTTCCACGCGCTGCTCGACACGAGCCTGCCGTTTACGCGCTTCGTGATTCACCAGCTGAACAACCGGATGGGCGAATTCATCGCGTCGATCCAGAACAGCCGGCTGCTGGACGTCGACGCACGCGTCGCGCAGTCGCTCGCGCAGCTGTTCAATCCCGACCTGTACCCGGATACCGGCCCGTCGCTGTCGATCTCGCAGGAGGAACTGGGCATGCTCGTCGGCGTGTCGCGGCAGCGGATCAACCAGGCGCTGCAGCAGCTCGAGAAACTCGGCGTGCTGCGGCTCGCGTACAACCAGATCGACGTCGTCGACCTCGGTGCGCTCGCGCGTGTCGGGATGGAGCAGATCTGAACACGGGCCCATAAGCGGAACCGCCGCAGGCGCAGCCGGCCCGTCCGGTATCGCGACCGTTTTGCGGCCGTTTTCAGGCCAGCTCGCCGCGCGGCATTTCCTCTGCCGAATCGGCGTCGGGCCGCCCACCGCAACCTGACAATTCCGCCAGTTTCGCGACAGTAACCCGTTCCACGCCGACGCCTATCATTCGGGTTCCCTTTACCGACGCCTGATCACCGCCTGTCCCGCTGCCTCCATGTGGATCGTCAATCTTGCGCTCAGGCGCCCCTACACGTTCATCGTCATGGCCATCATGATCGTGCTGGCCACCCCGCTTGCGCTGATGCGCACGCCGGTCGACGTGCTGCCCGCGATCAACATTCCCGTGATCAGCGTCATCTGGAATTACAGCGGCTTCTCCGCGACGGAGATGACGAACCGCATCACGTCCGTGCACGAGCGCATCCTGACGACGACCGTCAACAACATCCAGCACGTCGAATCGACGTCGCTGCCCGGCATCGCGGTCGTGAAGGTGTTCCTGCAGCCGGGCGCGAACGTGCAGACGGCGATCGCGCAGACGGTCTCGTCCGCGCAGGCGATCGTGCGGCAGATGCCGCAGGGCGCGACGCCGCCGCTCGTGATCACCTATTCGGCCTCGAGCATCCCGGTGATCCAGCTCGGGCTGTCGAGCAAGACGCTCAGTGAACAGTCGCTCGCCGACATCGCGCTCAACTTCCTGCGCCCGCAGCTGATCACGGTACCGGGCGTGCAGATCCCGTTCCCGTACGGCGGCCGCACGCGCGTGGTCGCGATCGACCTCGATCCGCAGGCGCTGCTCGCGAAGGGGCTCACGCCCGCCGACATCGTCAACGCGGTCAACGCGCAGAACCTCGTGCTGCCGACCGGCACCGCGAAGATGGGCCAGACCGAATACCGGATCGACACCAACGCGTCGGCCGATACGGTCGCCGACATCAACAACCTGCCGGTCCAGACCGTCAACGGCGCGACGACCTATCTGCGCGAGGTCGCATCGGTACGCGACGGTTTCGCGCCGCAGACCAACGTCGTGCGCCAGAACGGCCAGCGCGGCGTGCTCATCTCGATCCTGAAAAGCGGCGACGCGTCGACGCTCAAGGTCGTGTCGGACCTGAAGGCGCTGCTGCCGAAGGTGATCCCGACGCTGCCCGAAGGGCTCACGATCACGCCGCTGTTCGACCAGTCGGTGTTCGTCGACGCGGCGGTCCAGGGCGTGATCCACGAAGCGCTGATCGCCGCCGTGCTGACCGCGATGATGATCCTGCTGTTCCTCGGCAACTGGCGCAGCACGCTGATCATCGCGATCTCGATTCCGCTGTCGATCTTCACGTCGCTGATCGCGCTGTCCGCGCTCGGCGAGACCATCAACATCATGACGCTCGGCGGGCTCGCGCTCGCGGTCGGCATTCTCGTCGACGATGCGACCGTCACGATCGAGAACATCGAGCGGCACCTGCATCTCGGCACGAACCTGCACGACGCGATCCTCGAAGGCGCGGGCGAAATCGCGGTGCCCGCGTTTGTGTCGACGCTGTGCATCTGCATCGTGTTCGTGCCGATGTTCTTCCTCACGGGCGTCGCGCGTTTCCTGTTCGTGCCGCTCGCGGAAGCCGTCGTGTTCGCGATGCTCGCGTCGTACGTGCTGTCGCGCACGCTGGTGCCGACGCTCGCGATGCTGCTGTTCCGCCCGCAGCAGGCGAGCGCCGGCCCGGATCGTTCGACGTCGCGCTTCGCACGCCTCCATCACGCGTTCAACGAAGCGTTCGAGCGGCTGCGCGCGTGGTACATCGTGCTGCTCAGCATCCTGCTGGTGCGCCGCCGCTTCTACGCGACGTGCTTCCTCGGCTTCTGCGTGCTGTCGACCGGCCTCGTGTTCGTGCTCGGCCGCGACTTCTTCCCGAACGCCGATTCGGGCAACATCCGCCTGCACATGCGCGCGCCGACCGGCTACCGGATCGAGGAAACCGCGCGCCTCGCCGACCAGGTCGAGCGCGTGATCCGCGAAACCGTGCCGCCCGACGAGCTCGGCGCGATCGTCGACAACCTCGGCCTGCCGGTGAGCGGCATCAACCTGTCGTACAGCAACGCCGGCACGATCGGCACGCTCGACGGCGAACTGCTGATCGCGCTGAAACCGGGCCACCGCGCGACCCAGCATTACGTGCAGGCACTGCGCAAGGTGCTGCCCGAGCGCTTCCCGGGCGTCGAGTTCTTCTTCCAGCCGTCGGACATCATCACGCAGATCCTCAACTTCGGCCAACCGGCCGCGATCGACCTGCAGGTGCTCGGCAACGATCTCGCGAGTAACATGACTATCGCGAGCAGCCTGATGAAAAAGTTCAGGCAAATCCCCGGCGCCGTCGACGTGCACGTGCTGCAACGCAACGACGAGCCGACCCTGCTGGCCGACATGGACCGTACGCGCATGCAGCAGCTCAATCTCTCCGCGCAGAACGTCGCGCAGAACATGCTGATCTCCCTGTCCGGCAGCTCGCAGACGACGCCGTCGTTCTGGATCAACCCGCGCACCGGCGTCCAGTACCCGCTGCAGATCCAGACCCCGCAATACAACATCTCGTCGGTCGACGACCTGCTCGGCACGCCGATCTCGGCGAGCGGCCGCACCGGCATGCCGCTGCAACTGCTCGGCAACCTCGTGCAGGTGCGCAGCACCGCGAACCCGGCCGTGATCACGCACTACAACATCCGCCCGGCGATCGACGTGTACGTGAGCGTCGAGGGCCGCGACCTCGGCGCGGTCGCGGGCGAGATCGACCGCATCGTGTCGGACGCGCGCGCGACGCTGCCGCGCGGCACCGAGCTGACGATGCGCGGCCAGATCGAGACGATGCGCACGTCGTACCTCGGCCTCGGCGCGGGCGTCGCGATGGCGATCGTGCTCGTCTACCTGCTGATCGTCGTCAATTTCCAGTCGTGGCTCGACCCGCTGATCATCATCAGCGCGATGCCGGCCGCGCTCGCCGGCATCGTATGGATGCTGTTCATCACCGGCACGCACCTGAGCGTGCCCGCGCTGACGGGCGCGATCATGACGGTGGGCGTCGCGACCGCGAACAGCATCCTGGTCGTGTCGTTCGCGCGTCAGCGTCTCGAAGCCGGCGCGCCGCCGCTCACGGCCGCGCTGGAGGCCGGCGCGACGCGGATCCGGCCGGTGCTGATGACGGCGCTCGCGATGATCATCGGGATGGTGCCGATGGCGCTCGGTCTCGGCGAAGGCGCCGAGCAGAACGCGCCGCTGGGCCGCGCGGTGATCGGCGGGCTGCTGTTCGCGACCGTTTCGACGCTGCTGTTCGTGCCGCTCGTGTTCGGCGGCGTGCATGCGCGGCTGGCCCGCCGGCGCGCGCGCCAGGCCGGACACTGACTTTCTTTCGCCCACTACCCGGTTGAATTGGTTGAATTCATGGAAGAGAAACATCACAGCGCCGTCGGCATCCAGGTGGACGAACACGGCATGCACCTGCCGACACGCACGTCGGTGTCGCGACGCGGACGCATCGTCCTGATCGTGATCGGCGTGCTGCTGGCCGCCGGCGCCGCGCGCACGATCGTCGTCAACGTGCTGAACCGCAACCGGCTCGACACGGTCGCCGAGCAGAACACGCGCCAGTACGTGACCGTTGCGCATCCGGTCGATGCGGCCACCGGCGGCAAGCTGTCGTTGCCCGGCACGCTGCGCGGCTTCGTCGAGGCGCCGATCTATGCACGCGCGAGCGGCTACGTGCTGCGCTGGCAGGCCGACATCGGCGCGCACGTGAAGCAGGGCCAGGTGCTCGCCGAACTCGACACGCCCGAGCTGAACCAGGAACTCGCGCAGGCCACCGCGCAGCGCCAGCAGGCGCAAGCCGCGCTCGCGCTCGCGAAGACGTCGTTCGACCGCGCACAGCAGTTGCGCCAGCGCGATGCCGTCTCGCAGCAGGAACTCGACGACCGGCAAGGCGCGTTCAACCAGGGCACCGCGAACCTCGCCGCGGCCGACGCGAACATGCGCCGCCTCACCGAGCTGAAAGGCTTCCAGCGGATCGTCGCGCCGATCGACGGGATCGTCACGCAGCGCAACGTCGACGTCGGCGATCTCGTCAGCTCCGGCAACGCGGGGCGTTCGCTGTTCACGGTCGTGCAGGCCGACCGGCTGCGCCTCTACGTGCAGGTGCCGCAGGCGTACGCGCAGCAGGTGAAGGTCGGCCAGCACGTGAGCGTCGCGCAGGCCGAGCTGCCGGGCCGGACGTTCGACGGGACGATCACGCGCACGTCCGAGGCGATCGACGTCGCGACGCGCTCGCTGCAGATCGAGATCACGCTGCCGAACCCGGACGGGCGGCTGCTGCCCGGCGCCTACGTGCAGGCCACGTTGCCGATGACGCCGGTCGGCCGCCTGCAGGTGCCGGCCAATACGTTGCTGTTCCGCGCCGAAGGCCCGACGGTCGCGACGGTCGATGCGAACGGCCAGGTGCGCCTGAAACAGGTGACGGTCGTGCGCACGATCGGGCAGACGCTCGAGGTCGACGGCCCGCTCACGCCGAACGACCGTCTCGTCACGAACCCGAGCGACGCGCTCGCCAACGGCGATCAGGTGATCGTCTCGGCGCCGGCCGCGAAGCCAGCATCGAGCGCCGCGGAGGCGAAGTCGTGATCGCGATGCGCATCCGCCGGCGGCACGCCGCCGTCTCCGCCACCGCCGTTGCGCTCGTCGCCGCCCTCGCCGGCTGCACGGTCGGCCCCGACTACCAGCGGCCCGACGTCGTCACGCCGGCCGCGTGGCGGCTCGATCCGGCCGATGGGTACTGGCACCCGGCCGCGCCGGCCCGCGCGCCGCTCGACCCGGCATGGTGGACCGCGTTCGGCGATCCGCAGCTCGACGCGCTGGAAGCCGAAGCGCTGCGCAACAACCAGAACCTGAAGGCCGTCGCCGCGCGCTACGACCAGGCGAAGGCGACGCTCGCGTCGGTCGCCTCGGCGCAGTATCCGGCCGTCGGCCTGAACGCGAGCGGCCAGCGCTTCAAGATCTCGGCCGACCGGCCGCAGACCAACTACGCGACGCAGAGCATGTCGACCGTGCAGAACGACGTCCAGGTCGGCGCGAGCGTCAGCTACGAGCTCGACCTGTTCGGCCGCGTGCGGCGCAGCGTCGAATCGGCGCAGGCCACCACCGAACAGGCGCGCGACGATTTCGCGAACGCACGCCTGGTGCTGACCGCCGATCTCGCGTCGAGCTATTTCGCGCTGCGCGAATTCGACACCGAGATCGACGTCGTCAACCGCTCGATCGACCTGCAGCAGAAGGCGCTCGACTACGTGAGCGCGCGGCACGACCTCGGCGCGGTGTCGGGCCTCGACCTGCTGCAGCAGCGCGCGCAGCTCGACGCGACGCGCACCCAGGCGCAGCTGCTGCTCCAGCAGCGCGTGCAGGTCGAAACCGCGATCGCGACACTGGTCGGCACGCCGGCCCCCACCTTCTCGATCGCGCCGCGCGTCGTGCCGATCAACGCGCCCGCGCTGCCGACCGGCCTGCCGAGCGACGTGCTGCAGCGGCGCCCCGACGTCGCGTCGGCCGAGCGCGCGATGGCCGCCGCGAACGCGCAGATCGGCGTCGCGCGCGCCGCGTATTTCCCGCGCATCATGCTGTCGCCCGACATCGGCTGGGACGCGACGCGCTTTGCCGGCCTGTTCACCGTGCCGGCGTTGCTGTGGTCGGTCGGCGGGTCGCTCAGCCAGCCGCTGTTCGAAGGCGGCAAGCTGAAGGCCGGCGTCGATTTCGCGCAGGCCGGTTATGTCGCCGCGCAGGCCAGTTACCGGCAGACCGTGCTCACCGCGTTCCAGGAGGTGCAGAATGCGGTCACCGGATTGTCGGTGCTCGCCGAGGCCGCGCAGCAGGCCTCCGCGGCCGTCGACGACGCGCGCAAGCTCGTGTCGCTCGCGCAGGATCGTTACGCGGGCGGCCTGACGCCGTTCATCGACGTGCTGACGGCCGAGCAGCAGTTGCTGACGAGCGAGCGGCAGGCCGTGCAGATCCAGGGCCAGCGCGCGGCGCTCGTCGTGTTTCTCGCGAAGGCGCTCGGCGGCGGCTGGGACGGCCAGGCGGCAAGCGGCCCGGCGCCGGCCGAGGTCGCCGCAGCCCCGGCACCGGCGCCAGCGCCCCCGGGCCCTTAACCGGATTACGCGGACAACGGATTCGAACATGAAAGTCCTGATCGTCGAAGACGAACCGAAAGTCGTCGAATACCTGAAGAGCGGCCTGACCGAGGAAGGCTGGGTCGTCGATACCGCGCTCGACGGCGAGGACGGCGCGTGGAAAGCCGTCGAATTCGACTACGACGTGGTCGTGCTCGACGTGATGCTGCCGAAGCTCGACGGCTTCGGCGTGCTGCGTGCGTTGCGCGCGCAGAAGCAGACGCCCGTCATCATGCTGACCGCGCGCGACCGCGTCGACGACCGCGTGCGGGGCTTGCGCGGCGGCGCCGACGACTACCTGACCAAGCCGTTCTCGTTCCTCGAGCTGATCGAACGGCTGCGCGCGCTGACGCGCCGCGCGCGCGTGCAGGAATCGACACTGATCTCGATCGGCGACCTGCGGGTCGACCTGATCGGCCGCCGCGCGACCCGCGACGGCACGCGGCTCGACCTGACCGCGCAGGAATTCCAGCTGCTCGGCGTGCTCGCGCGGCGCAGCGGCGAGGTGCTGTCGAAGACGACCATCGCCGAACTCGTGTGGGACGTGAACTTCGACAGCAACGCGAACGTCGTCGAGACGGCGATCAAGCGCCTGCGCGCGAAACTCGACGGGCCGTTCGCGGACAAGCTGCTGCATACGATCCGCGGCATGGGCTACGTGCTCGAGGCGCGCGAGGACGGCGATACCGAGAGGCCGGCATGAAACGCTCGATCGTCCTGCGGCTGTCGGCGATGTTCGGCATCGTGTCGCTGCTCGTGTTCACGCTGGTGGGCTGCGGGCTGTTCGTGATGATGGAGCGCCAGCTGTTCGCCGAGCTGCGCGCGACGCTCGATACGCGCACCAAGGTCGCCGAGATGATCGTGTCGCACGCGCTCACGTCCGAACGCGGGCGCCTCATGCAGGAAAAGCTCGCCGATCTCGAACCGCCCGACGGCTCGACGCGCTACCAGGTCGACAGCACGAATCCGGATTTCCGGTTCGGCAAGCCCGTCGACGGCGTGCCAGTCGGCGCGCCGTTCGGCGCATTCCAGCGCTACGCGCTGAACGACAGCAGCTACGACGTGATGACCAAGACCGTCACGGTGGCCGGCAACGGCGAGCGGCCGACACTGAGGCTGATCGTCGCCAGCTCGTGCGAGCGCACGCAGCGGATGCTGCGCCGCTTCGGCTGGACGCTCGCCGGGCTGATCGCGATCGCGACGATCATCACGCTGCTGCTGAGCCGCGCGGTGGCCCGCTTCGGGCTCGCGCCGCTCGACCGGCTGTCGCAGGATGCATCGGCCATCAGCCTCGCGAACCGCCGCCAGCGGCTGCACACCGACGCGCTGCCGGCCGAGCTGCGCGACCTCGCCACGTCGTTCAACGGCGCGCTCGATCGCATCCAGCAGACCTACGCGCGGCTCGAGGCGTTCAACGCGGACGTCGCGCACGAACTGCGCACGCCGATCAGCATCCTGATCGGCCAGACCCAGGTCGCGCTGACCAGCCGCGACCGCACCGTCGAGCGGATGCGGCAGACGCTACAGTCGAACCTCGAGGAATTCGAGCGGCTGCGCGTGATCATCAACGACATGCTGTTCCTGTCGCGCAGCGACCGCGGCGAACGGGCAACCGACCTGAAGGACGTGTCGCTCGCCGACGAGGTGCGGCGCATGCTCGATTTCCTCGAAATCCCGCTCGACGAGGCGCAGCTGCGCGCCGAGCTGCACGGCGATGCGCGCGCGGCCGTCGATCCGTCGCTGTTTCGCCGAGCGATGACGAACCTGCTGATCAACGCGATCCAGCATTCCGCGCCCGGCGCGACGTTGCACGTGACGATCACGCGCCGCGACACGCTCGTCGAGATGGCCGTGTCGAACCCCGGCGAGCCGATCGATCCGGTGCAGCGCTCGCACGTGTTCGAGCGCTTCTACCGGCTCGAGGAAGCCCGCGCGAACAGCAAGGAGAACCACGGGCTCGGGCTGTCGATCGTCAAGGCCGTCGCCGAGATGCACGGCGGCAGCGTATTCGTCGCGTGTTCTGGTGGCGTCAATACGTTCGGCTTCTCGGTGTCGACGGAACCCTGCGCGGGCGGACCGCTGCGCGCGGGAGATGCAACCGATGCAACCGGCGTGGTCGACTCCACCGGTTCGCGGCCGGCGCACGCGCCGCGGGCGCTGCACTGAAGGCGGCTGCGCCCGGCGGAGGGCAGTTTTCTTCAATACCGGCACGCGCGGCTTCTTTAGTCTCGATGCGACTTTGACATTCGCATGGAGGCAATCAATGAGCATGCTGGTTTCGATGGCCGCGTTCGCGCTGGCGTCGTCGATCACACCCGGTCCCGTCAACATCGTCGCGCTCAGCGCGGGTGCGCGCCACGGTCTCGGCGCAAGCCTGCGGTATGCGGCCGGCGCGACGCTCGGCTTCGTCGCGCTGTTCCTGCTGATCGGCCTCGGGCTGCACGCGGCGCTCGCGCGCTGGCCGATGCTGACGACGGCCACGCAATGGTCGGGGATCGCGTTCCTGCTCTATCTGGCGCTGCGGCTCGCGCTCGACGACGGCCGGCTGTCGGCCGACCCGGACGTGGCCGGCCCGTCGGCGGCGTCCGGCGCCGCGATGCAGTGGCTCAATCCGAAGGCATGGCTCGCGTGCGTGGCCGCGATGGGCGCGTATGCGGCCGACGGCGACCGCGCGCAGGTCTGGCAGTTCGCCGCGCTGTATCTCGTGATCTGTTTCGCGTCGATCGCGTGCTGGGGGTATGCCGGCGCATCGCTGCGGCACCGGCTCGCGAACGCGCGGAGGATGCGCGTGTTCAACCGGCTGATGGCGCTGCTGCTCGCGGGCAGCGCACTCTTTCTGCTCGACACGTAGGGCGCGCCCCGCCCGGCTCGCCGCTCAGCTCGTCGCTCAACTCGTCGCGCTGCGGTACTGGCCGGGCGTCGCGGCCGCGATCCGCCGGAACGCGCGCTGGAAATGGGCCTGGTCGGCAAAGCCCGCGTCGAGTGCAACGTCGGCGATCGGCCGGCCGCGGCGCAGCTCCGTGCGGCCGTACTGCACGCGGCGGTCGATCAGGAACGCATGCGGCGTCATGCCGTAGCGCGCGTTGAACGCGCGGATCAGGTACGACGGCGACAAATCGGCGGCCGCGCATATCGCATCGAGCGTGACGCCCTCGCGGCAATGCGCGGCGATGTAATCGGCCGCGCGCGCGAGCTTGGCGTTGTCGTCCCCGGCGCGCGGGCCGGGCAGTTCGCGGTCGAGCGCGCCGTGCAGCGCCGTGAAGAATTCGACCGCAGCGCTCTCCTTGCCGAGCGGATCGACCGATGGCGACACGAGCGTGCGATAGAAACCGCCAAATTGCGCGAACAGGTCGTGCCGTTCGGTCAACTTCGGCGAAAAGCCGTGAAAATCGCGGTTCGGATCGCGGCCCAGCGAATGCTGCAGCCGCGCGAGCCACGGCACGTCGACATAGACCATCCGGTACGCCCACGCGTCGGGGCCGTACGGGTTGCACGCATGCACCTGTTCCGGATCGATGATCACCAGCGCGCCGCGCCCGACATGCTCGTGCGTCGCGCCGTTCACGTAGGTGCTCGTGCCGCCGACGATCGCGCCCACCGAAAACGTGTCGTGCGTGTGCTTCGCATAGCAGATCGCGCGGCCGTCGTCGACGGTGCGCGCTTCGATGAACGGCAACGCGGCATCACGCCAGAACGGCGACGGATCGATGGATCGGTTGGCGGTACGGCTCACGCGGCGGGCTCCCGGTTCGGACGGCGAACGCTCACCGTACAAGACTGTGCGGCGCCGCGCAACCGGATCCATCCACTTCGACGCGGGATCTCGCCGTTTCGCCTAAGCTTTGTGTTCCTGCCGCCGCGGCGCACGCGGCGGTTTTCGTTCACTCCTCTCCCGTCACGCTCATGCACATCGATCTGAAAGGCAAGACCGCGCTCGTCACCGCTTCCACCGCCGGCATCGGGCTCGCAATCGCCGAAGGGCTCGCACGCGCCGGTGCGCGCGTCGTCGTCAACGGCCGCAGCGACGCGTCGGTGCAGTCCGCGCTCGCGCACCTGCGCGCGGCAGTGCCCGGCGCAAGCCTCGAGGGCGTCGCCGCCGACCTGTCCGACGCGGCCGGCGTCGCGCGCATCACGCAGCACACACCGGAGGCCGACATCCTCGTCAACAATGCGGGCATCTACGGCCTGAAGGCGTTCTTCGAGATCGACGACGCCGAGTGGGAACATTACTTCCAGATGAACGTGATGTCCGGCGTGCGGCTCGCACGGCATTACCTGAAGGGGATGATCGAACGCAATGCCGGGCGCGTCGTGTTCATTTCGTCGGAATCGGGCTTGAACATCCCGGTCGACATGATTCATTACGGATTCACGAAAACCGCGCAGCTGTCGATCGCACGCGGCCTCGCGAAGCTCGCGACCGGCACCAGCGTGACCGTCAACTCGGTGCTGCCGGGGCCGACGATGTCGGACGGCGTGCGCGCGATGCTGAAGGAAACGGCCGACGCATCCGGCCGCAGCGTCGACGACGTGGCCGTGGAGTTCGTGCGCAGCCATCGTTCGAGCTCGATCATCCAGCGGCCGGCGACGCCCGAGGAAGTCGCGAACCTGGTGGTCTACGTGTGCTCGCCGCAGGCTTCGGCGACAACCGGCGCCGCGCTGCGTGTCGATGGCGGGGTGGTCGATACGATCGCGTAACGGCCGGCGCCCGCGGGCCGCCGCGCACTAGCGCGAAGCGGCCTTGCCCGACTGGAGCGTGCCCTTGCGGTCGGCGTTCATGCACGAATCGAAGCCGTGTTGCGTGACGATGCCGGCCCTGTCGAACACGACAAAATATTCGCGGTGATCGTTGCCGTGCTCGATGAAGTAGTTGTAGCAGACGCCGCTGCCGTTGCGGACCATCCACACGCTGCGCGGGTTGCCGGCCGCGCGGACGACGTCGGCGCGCGTCGCGCCGTGCCGCGACGCGGCCCGCGCGAGCGGCGTGCGTGAATACGAAAATGGCAGCCACGAGTCGAACCACGCGCAGCCGTGCAACATCAGGCAGCTGGCGGCCAGGGACAGCGTCGCTGCGGGACGGGCCATCGAAATCAATCGCATGCTTGAGGAAATCTGCTGCGCCGCGCCGGCGCGATCGAAAGCCCCATGCTACTCGACCTTTGGGTCCGGATCGAAAAGAAATGTAGAGATCTTTATACGAATCCCTGCATGGTCATGCCCGCGCGCCAGCCGGTCGTTGCGGCCCGCGCATGCTTGTACACGCATCGAACCCGCCGCGCCGACGCGTCAAATCGGCACAACGTCGCGCATCGTCACGCGATCCACTCGGCCCACAGCATCGTCAGCACCGTCATCAGCGCGGGGCCGACGAACAGCCCGATCAGGCCGAACGTCTCGGCACCGCCGAGGATGCCGAACAGCACGAGCAGGAACGGCAGTCGCGTGGAGCCGCCGATCAGCACCGGCCGCACGAAATGCTCGGCGACGAACACGACGACGAAACCGAGCACGGCCACCACGACGGCCCACACCGTCGCACCCTGCACGAACAGCCAGAGCGCCGCGCCGCAGAACACGATCGGCGCGCAGAACGGCAGCATCGCGGCGATCGCCGTGACGAGGCCGAGCAGCGCCGCATGCGGGACGCCGGCCAGCGCATACGCGATGCCGAGCAGCGCACCCTCGCCGAGCCCGACGACGACGAGCCCCGTCACCGTGCCGTACACGGCCTTGACCATCCGGTCGATCAGTTCCGCGCCGTTGTGCCCGAACGCGCGCCGCGCGCCCTGCAGCAATGCGCCCGACAGCTTGTGGCCCGCGCGCAGGATCACGAACAGCGTGACGAGCATGAAGCCGAATTCGAGCAGCACATGCGCGACCTTCGTGCCGAACTGCCGCCCGAACGCGAGGAATTTCTCGCTGTTGACGCTGTGCATCGCGCTGGCCGCATGCAGCGGATGGCCGAGATTGGCCTGCCACCATTCGGTGATCTGCGCCGAGCCGTAAGGCAGCCGGCTGACGACGTCCGGCAACGGAATGCCGCTGTCCTGGACCGACTTCAGCCACTCGCGCAGGTCGTGCGCCTGCCCGATCGCCTGGATGGTCGCAACCGCGACCGGCAGCACGACGAGCAATGAGATCGCGGCCGTGATGACGGTCGCGATCAGCGTCGGCCGGTCACGGAACAGCCGGTGCGATTCGAAGCATTTGAGCAGCGGCCACATCGCGATGGCGATCACGCAGGCCCATGCGATGGCGGGAATGAAGTCGCGGATGATCCACAGCGCGAGCACCAGCAGCGCCGCATACAGCACGGCGCGGGCAATCTGCTGCGCGCGCGGCCGTGCGGCGGAGTCGTGAGACGACGGGACATGTGCGCCCATGGCACCTCTGTCGAAAGGAAAAATGGCGGTTCGCGCAGGCAACCGGCCTGCATGAACCGCCATTCTATCCATCGGCGCCGGATCGGCGACGCGCAAGATGCGCGCGCCGTGTCGTCAACGCGGCTCAGGCCGCCTTGTCGGCGATCCGGTAGCGCTCGAGCCAGTGCGCGTACGGCGCGGGCAGCGTCCACGACGGACGCTCGACGCCGAGCTGCCTGGCCGCGTAGTACGGCCAGTGCGGATCGGCCAGATGCGCGCGCCCGACCATCACGAGATCGAGCTGCGCTTCCGCCACCACGCGGTTCGCCAGTTGCGGCGTGTCGATCCCCCATGCGGACGACACCGGCAGCCCGGCCTCGCGGCGCACGCGCTCGGCGATCGGCGCGAGGAACGCCGGGCCCCACGGAATCTGCGCGGCGGGCGTCGAGAAACCGACCGACACGCTCAGCATGTCGAGCCCTTCCCGCTTCATCCGCTGCGTGAGCGCGATCGACTCGGCGAGCGTCTCTTCGTCGCGGCCGTCGTATTCGATCACGCCCAGGCGCGCGGTCAGCGGCAGGTGCTCGGGCCAGACCTTGCGCACGGCCGCGAGCGTGTCGACGAGGAAGCGGCCGCGATTCTCGGCCGAGCCGCCATATTCGTCGGTGCGGTGGTTCGAATGCACCGAGAAGAAGCTCTGGCCGAGATAACCGTGCGCAAAGTGCAACTCGAGCCATTCGAAGCCGAGATCGCGCGCACGCTTCGCCGATGCGACGAAATCGGCCTGCACGCGGGCGATGTCGTCGTGCGTCATTTCACGCGGCACTTTCGGGAGGTGCGCGCCGAACGGCACGGCCGACGGGGCGATGGTCTGCCAGCCGCGCGGGTCGCCTTCGGCAATATGGTCGTCGCCTTCCCACGGGCGGTTCGCGCTCGCCTTGCGGCCCGCATGCGCGATCTGGATGCCGGGCACTGCACCGGCCGCCTTGATCGCCGCGACCGACGGCGCGAATGCTTCGGCCTGCGCATCGGTCCACAGCCCCGCGCAACCCGGCGTGATGCGCCCTTCCGGCGACACGGCCGTCGCCTCGGCGATCACGAGGCCCGCGCCGCCGCGCGCGATGCCGGCCAGATGCACGTGATGCCAGTCGTTGACGACGCCGTCCTCGGCGACGTACTGACACATCGGCGGCACCGCGATACGGTTGCGCAGCGTGACATCCTTGAGTTTGAACGGTTCGAACAGGGCAGACATCCACGGCTCCTTTGCTTGGTTCTGCAAAACGACGGGAAACGCGCCGTGCGGTGCGCACGACGGAACGATTCGGGCCGTCGCCGGACGGCTTGCGCCCGGCGACGAATACGGTGCGGCGCCGGCCCGGCCGGCGCCATCGGCTCAACGGTGGCCGAGTTGCGCGAGCAGCGCCTCGGCGGCGGGCGCCGACGACGCGGGGTTCTGCCCCGTGATCAGCAGCCCGTCGGTGACGATATGCGGCGCCCAGTCGGCGCTGCGTTCGAATTGCGCGCCGTTGGTCTTCAGCATGTCCTCGACGAGGAACGGCACGACTTCCGTCAGTTCGACGGCCGCTTCCTCGCTGTTGGTGAAGCCCGTCACGCGCTTGCCGCGCACGACCGATTCGCCGGTCTGCGGATTCTTCACGTGACGCAGCACGCCCGGCGCGTGGCAGACGGCCGCCACCGGCTTGCCGGCCGCCAGCGCGCGCTCGATCAGGCCGATCGAATGCAGATCCTCGGCGAGATCCCACAGCGGGCCATGGCCGCCCGGGTAGAACACGGCGTCGTAGTCGTCCACGGACACGTCGGCGAGCTTGCGCGTCGACGCCAGTTCGGCCTTGGCCGCCGCATCGGCTTCGAAGCGGCGCGTCGCGTCGGTCTGGGCGGCCGGATCGCTGCTTTTCGGGTCGAGCGGCGGCTGGCCGCCCTTCGGCGACACGAGCGTCAGCTCGACGCCCGCATCCTTGAACGCGTAGTACGGCGCGGCCAGTTCCTCGAGCCAGAAGCCGGTCTTCTTGCCGGTGTCGCCGAGCGTGTCGTGCGAGGTCAGGACAACCAGAATCTTCATGATCGGACACTCCTTCGAAAAGTTGATGGGAACGGGGCCGCATGATCCAAAAACCGGCCGACGCGGCGCGCCTGTCCGTTAGTCAGTTGTGACGCATCATCGTGCGACCCGCGTATCCGAATGCAGTACGCGTCTATTAGACCAGTCGTCTAGAACATTCGAAAATAAAACGACGGCGTCTCGCCGCGCTACCAGCACCACAGCGCGAGATGGCATTTTCGCGCCTTGCTTGCATGCGCCACGGACGTCGCCGCATTCACGAGGACGGATGATAGTCGCGGATTAGACCGGTCGTCTAGTAAATGGGTAATCATCCCTGCCGCCGTCATGGATTTTCTCGACGGGCGCGATCCGTCGGTGTCCACAGGTGCTCGCGCCCCTCGCCCTCATCCCGCCGGCCGGTCGCGCAACGGACCGTCGGTGTCGCCCGCCTCGATTGCCGGCGCCTCGAGCCGGTGCTCGCGCACGCCGTCGCCCAGCAGGCGCAGCATCAGTTCCGCGAGCGAGCGCCCGGACGCGTGGCCGGTCGGCTGCACGACCGCCGTCACACGATGCGGGTGCGCGAGGCCCGGCGGCACGCCGTCGTAGACGATCAGCGACATGTCCTCGCCCAGGCGCAGCCCGCTGTCCACGAGCGCCCGAAACGCGCCGCCGCCCGCGATATTGTTGTCGACCAGCAGCGCCGTCGGCCGCTCGGCGCGCGCGAGCAGCGCCCGCACCGCCTGCAACCCGCCGTCGTGCGTGAACGGGCACTCGACGAGCAGCGCCGGATCCGGCTCGATGCCGGCTTCGCGCAGGGCCGACAGATAGCCTGCACGGCGCTGCGCGGCGAAATTCAGCGCAAGCGGCGCGCTGATCATCGCAATGCGCCGGTGCCCGAAACCCGTCAGCCGGCGCACCGCGTCCCGCGCGCCCGCTTCGTTGTCGAAGTCGAACCACGCATACGGCTCGGCCATCCGGGTCCGGCCGTAGGCCACGTACGGAAACGCGCTCGCCTGCAGGTACGCGATGCGCGGATCGTCGACCAGCGTGCGCGCGACGATCAGGCCGTCGACGAGCTTGCCTTCGACGATGCGCCGATAGGTGTCCAGTTCCGCGTTCGGCCGCGCCGACGCGATGATGAAATCGAGATTGCGTTCCGCGAGCCGCTCGGTGATGCCCGCGACGACCTCGCCGAAACGCGGATCGCCGAGGTCGCCCGCGCCGAACGGATAAACGATCCCGATCATGTCGGCCCGACCGGTCGCCAGCCGGCGCGCGGTCGGGTCCGCCACATAGCCCATTTCCCGCGCCGCCCGCGCCACGCGCTCGCGCGTCGCCTCGCTGACGTCGTCGTAACCGTTCAGCGCGCGGCTGACCGTCGTCCGCGACAGCCCGAGCGCGTCCGACAGCGCCTTCAGATTCACCTTCACCGTCACTCCTCGCATTCGCCGATCCGCCCGGCCGCCCAAACACCGGGATGCACCGGCCGGGTAATTATTTCCAATTGGTAACGATTACCGTCAAATAAATATCTTTTGCGTTCCAAACCGGTTTGAAATAGCATCCAAACCGGTTTGGACATCGATGCCCACTCAGCCGTTCACTTTCACCTTGCCAGGGAACAACGACGAGATGACACACTTTCCCCTTTTCCGCCCGATCGCGACCAAACGTTTGCTCCTCGCTGGCGGCGCACTTGCCGCCTTCGCGTCCGTCGCGCACGCGCAGTCCAGCGGCACGGGCGCGCCCATGCCCACGCCCCATACGCAGCAGGCCTACGATCCCGAAGGCAACTTCACGATGCGCTGGACGCGTGCGGACATCCGCCAGATCGTCGCGCAGTCGCACACCGCCGGCGCCGACAAGAACTCGCTGCCGCAAGCGCTGACGATGCCGGACATCCCGCAGGATTTCCCGCTGATCAACTCGAACGTGTGGGTATGGGACACGTGGCCGCTGGCTGACCTGCGTGCGAACCAGCTCAGCTACAAGGGCTGGGAGGTGATCTTCTCGCTCACCGCCGATCCGCACGCGGGCTACACGTTCGACGACCGTCACGTCCACGCCCGCATCGGCTTCTTCTATCGCCGCGCGGGCATCCCCGCATCGCAGCGCCCCGCCAACGGCGGCTGGACCTGGGGCGGCCACCTGTTCCCGGACGGCGCGAGCGCCAAGGTATTCGGCACCGCACCGATGACCAACAACGCCGAATGGTCGGGCTCCGCGCGCCTCACGAACGGCAGCAACGTCAGCCTGTACTACACGGCGACGTCGTTCAACCGCTCGGCACCCGGCGGCGCGGACATCACGCCGCCGCAGGCGATCATCACGCGCGCCGACGGCAACATCCACGCCGACAACACGCACGTGTGGTTCACCGGCTTCGACAATCACAAGCCGCTGCTGCAACCGGACGGCAACTACTACCAGACCGGCCAGCAGAACACCTACTTCTCGTTCCGCGATCCGTTCGTGTTCACCGACCCCGCGCATCCGGGCAAGACCTACATGGTGTTCGAAGGCAACACCGGCGGCCCGCGCGGCGCACGCACCTGCACCGAGGCCGATCTCGGCTATGCACCGAACGATCCGAACCGCGAAGATCTCAACGCGGTGATGAATTCGGGCGCAGTGTATCAAAAGGCCAACGTCGGCCTCGCGGTCGCGACGAACCCGCAATTGACCGAGTGGAAGTTCCTGCCGCCGATCCTGTCGGCGAACTGCGTCGACGACCAGACCGAGCGCCCGCAGATCTACCTGAAGGACGGCAAGTACTACCTGTTCACGATCAGCCACCGCACGACGATGGCGGCCGGCGTCGACGGCCCGGACGGCGTGTACGGTTTCGTCGGCAACGGCATCCGCAGCGACTTCCTGCCGCTGAACGGCGGCAGCGGCCTCGTGCTCGGCAACCCGACCGACTTCTCCGCACCGGCCGGCGCACCGTATTCGCAGGATCCGAACCAGAACCCGCGCGAATTCCAGTCGTATTCGCACTACGTGATGCCGGGCGGGCTCGTCGAGTCGTTCATCGATGCGATCGGCCCGCGTCGCGGCGGCACGCTCGCGCCGACGGTGAAGGTGAACATCAACGGCACGTCGACGGCGGTCGACCGCACGTATGGACGCGGCGGCCTCGGCGGCTACGGCGACATTCCGGCGAACCTGCCCGCGACGGGCGCCGGACACAACGACGGCAACAGCCAGTGAAGTCGGGATAACCAACCATAACAATCATCGATAAAGGCACGGGGTTAGGGAGGCGCATATCGCGCGTGTCGCGTGCGCGCCTCCGCTTTTTACCTTCCATCCATTGCGCGCACCGCCGTCGAATGCGGCAGGCGCCCTTCTTTCCCGCCTTGCACGGCGAAGCACGACACCCCGCATGATATCGACGTCTTTTCGCTTTTCCGCCCTGATCGCCCGGTTGCTGCTCGCCTGCGTGGCCACCCAGGCCGCTGCCGCGCCTTGCCACGCGCCGGCTGACGACGGCACCCCGCAATGGCGACCCGCGCTCCATTACACGCCGCAGCGCAACTGGATGAACGACCCGAACGGGCTCGTCTACGACAACGGCCGCTATCACCTGTTCTACCAATACAATCCGCTCGGCAACGACTGGGGCAACATGTCGTGGGGCCACGCGACGAGCACCGATCTTGTCCACTGGCGCGAGCAGCCGGTCGCGATGCACGCGAACGCGACGGAGGAAATCTTCTCCGGCTCGATCGTCGCCGATACGCTGAACACGTCCGGTCTCGGCACACCGGGCCACACGCCGCTCGTCGCGCTTTATACGAGTGTCTACAAACCCGGCTCGGGTCACGCACCCGGCATACAGGCGCAGTCGCTCGCGTACAGCCTCGATCAGGGCACGACCTGGCAGCCGTATGCGCACAACCCGGTGCTGACGCTCGATCCGGAATCGAAGCAATTTCGCGACCCGAAAGTGTCGTGGTATGCGCCGGGCGGCTACTGGCTGATGACGACGGTCGTCGCCGATGCGCACGTCGTGAAGCTCTATCGCTCGGACGACCTGATCCACTGGAATTTCCTGAGCGACTTCACGCGGCCGGGCGTGCCGCACGACGGCGCGCTGTGGGAAATGCCCGACCTCGTGCCGCTGCCGCTCGACGGCGACCCCGCACAAATACGGTGGGTCATGATCGTCAACGTCAACCCGTGGTCGATCGCCGGCGGCTCGGGCGCGATGTATTTCGTCGGGCACTTCGACGGCCGCACGTTTACGCCGGATCGCGTCGCCCCCGCCGGTTCCGATCCCGCGCAATTCCACTGGGTCGACCATGGCGCGGATTTCTACGCAGCCGGCACCTTCTCGGGCGCGCCCGGCTCACGACCGGTCGCGATCGCGTGGATGAGCAACTGGGATTACGCGGCGAAAGTGCCGACCGCGCCGTGGCGCGGCGCGATGACCCTGCCGCGTGAACTCTCGCTGAAAACGATCGACGGCGAACCGACGCTCGTCGTCGCGCCGGCCGCCGCGTTCGACGCATGGGCGGACGGACGGCCCGCCGTTCACGAAGGCGACCCCACGGTCGATTCCGCGACACGCGCGCTGTCGCCCGCGACGCGCGGCGCCGTCCAGCGTATCACCGTCACGATCGAGCCGCGGCACGCGGCGCGTGCCGGCCTGATCGTCCGGCGCTCGGCGGACGGCTCGGTCGGCACCCGGATCGTGTACGACACCGTGAAGCGCACGCTGACGCTCGACCGCTCCCGCTCCGGCGAAGCGAATTTCGCCGGCACGTTCAGCCGCGAACACATCGTGGACCTGCCGCTCGAGCACGGGCGGTTGCGGCTCGAGATCGTCGTCGATCGCGGCTCGGTCGAAGTGTTCGCGAACGGCGGCCGAGTGGCGCTCACCGACCTGATCTTCCCGCCGCCCGACGCGGACCGCGTCGCCGTGTTCGCCGAGCACGGCCGCGCGACGTTCTCCGGGCTCACGGTGACGCAGCTCGAAGCCGGCGGCGACAGGCATGGCACCTGTGCGCCGCGATAGATGCAAGGTGCGGACGCGCTCCGTCCGCCGGTGACGTGGGCTGTCCGCCCGGCGCAACGCCGGGCGGTTGCAGCCCCCGCCGGGGCTTCGCCGATCAGAGCAAGCCCATCCCGCCCGACGCGATGATCTCCGCGCCGACGATGAACGCGGATTCCGGCGCGCTGAGGTGCAGCACCGTCGACGCGATCTCGTCCGGCGTGCCGAACCGGCCGACCGGAACGAGGCCCTTGATCTTGTCGGCCGTCTCGTCGAGCGTGGCCGCGTCGAGCCCGAGCTTGCCGTAGAGCGGCGTCTGCACGGGCCCCGGGCTCACGACGTTCACGCGCACGCCGTGCGGCAGCAGTTCCGTCGACAGTGTCTTCGCGAACGAATTGACGGCCGCCTTGCTCGCCGCATACACCGACGAGCCGGGCATCCCGATGTGCGCGTTGATCGAGCCGTTGATCACGATCGACGCACCACGGTTCAGCAGCGGCACCAGCGACTGAATCTGGAAATACGCGCCCTTCACGTTGGTGTTGAACACGAGATCCCACATGGCCTCGTCGCTGTCGGCGAACGGCGCGAGTTTCGCGACGCCCGCGTTGATGAACACGGCGTCGAGCCGCGCTCCCGCCGACGCGATCGCATCGGCCAGCGCGCGGGCCGACGCGACGCTGCCGGCCTCGTTGCGGATCGCGAGCGCATCCGCGCCGAGCGTTTGCCGCGCGGCCTCGAGCGTCTGCGCATCGCGCCCGGTGATGATGACCCGCGCGCCTTCGGCCGCGAATGCCCTGGCGGCCGCCAGGCCGATGCCGCTGTTGCCGCCCGTGACGAGGACCGTCTTTCCTTCGAAGCGTTGCATGATGTTCTCCTGTGAACCGGTGAGTTGACCGTGGACACAGGATGCGCGCCGCGCCCGGCCTTGCCGTACGACGGGCGCGACGAACACGTTCGAAATCGTCGAACGTGTTTGCGCGGACGGATCCGGTCGCGCGGCGCCGCCCCGCGTCAGCCGGCCACGTCGATCCCGTCGAGCAGCCGCTGCGCGAGCCTCGGTTCGCGCAATTGCTCGAGCCACCATTGCAGCGCCCGGCCGTCCCGGTCGCCGTGCCACGCGACATACAGCCGGTTCGGCTCGCGCGGATCGGCCGTCTGTCTTTCCACGAGTTCGCCGCGCGCCAGCAGCGACGCCACGCGCCGGCGCGGCACCCAGCCGACGCCCAGCCCGTCGCGCTGCGCGAGGATCTTCGCGCGCATCGACGGCACCGCCAGCACGGCCTGCCCGCCGAGCAGGCCATACGCGCGGCCGGCCGCGCGCCGCGACGAATCGGCGACGACGACCGCCCGGTGCGCGCCGATCGCATCTCGCGTCAATGCGCCGCTCACGGCGGCCAGCGGATGGCGCGGCGATACCGCGAACACCCACTCCATCGCCCCCAGCTCGAACCACTTGAAGCCGGGAATCGCCGGCGGCTCGTTGGTCGCGCCGACCACCAGGTCCGCACGGCCGTCGCGCAGCGCTTCCCAGGTACCGCCGAGCACTTCGTGCGTGAAACGCAACGACACGCCCGAATCGAGCGCATCGAACGCGTGGACGACGGGCAACAGCGTGTCGAACTCCAGCACCTCGTCGCTGACGATCCACAGCCGGTCTTCCCAGCCGCTCGCGACCTGCCGCACACGCTGCGTCAGTCGCGCGACGTCCAGCGCCAGCCGTGCCGCCTCGTCGGTCAGCAGCTGTCCGGCCGGCGTGAGCTGCAGCCGGTAGCCGCGCCGGTCGAACAGCAGCGCGTCGAAACGCGTTTCGAGCTGGCGCGCCGCGTGCGACACCGTCGACGGCGCCTTGCCGAGCCGCGCGGCCGCCCGCGACAGGCTGCCGGTGGCGCGGATCGCGTCGAGCAGCGCAAGTTCGTCTTCGGACAGCATGGGGTCGCTCCGGTGTGGGGTTGTCGTGGATCGTAAGGCAGCGGCGGGCCAAGGTCCAATCAGGCGATGCGGGCCAATCGTGCCGGTCACGGGCGTGTCCCGCCCGGTCGGTTCGGCCGGCCTCCGCGCGATTCCTTGCGCTCCGGCGGCCGCTACAAGCATCGCGTCACGCCGCCACGCAGCCCGCACCAAACCGCCGCCGGCTTCCGGTATGCTGATTGACTCGAAATCCCGGCAACCGAGGTAACCACTGCGATGGACATCGCGATCCGCATCGAAGGCCGTCACGACCTGACGGGGCAGATCTTCCGGCAACTGCGCACCGCGATCGTCGACGGGCGCCTCGCCGGCGGCGCGCGACTGCCGTCGACGCGCGACCTCGCGAAACAGCTCGGCGTCTCGCGCAAGACGACGCTCGACGCGTTCGAGCGCCTGGTGGCCGAGGGCTACCTGAATACACGCGCGGGCGACGGCACGTTCGTCGCCGACGGCCTCGCGCGCGTGCCGCACGCCGCGTCCGTGTCGGCGCCGTCGCTCGTCGACGGCACGCCGCGCGTCGACGCGGTCGATGCGCGCGCGCTGTGGAACGACCTGCCCGACGCGCTCGCGATGCCCGCCCCGCAGGATGCGCCCGCCTTCGACTTCCGCGGCGGCGTGACCGACAAGACGCTGTTCCCGTTCGACGCATGGCGGCGCTGCCTGCATCACGCGCTGCGCCAGCAGATGCGCGGCCCCGCCCAGTATCACGACCCGGCCGGCGATCCGCAGTTGCGCGGCGCGATCGCGCGCTACGTCGGATTCAGCCGCGCGGTCGCATGCAGCTGGGACGACGTGCTCGTCACGCAAGGCGCGCAACAGGCGCTCGACCTGATCGCCCGCGTCGTCGTGCGGCCCGGCGACGTGGTCGCGGTCGAGGATCCCGGCTACCCGCCCGCGCGTGCCGCGTTCGCGTCGCTCGGTGCGACGGTGATCGGCGTGCCGGTCGACGCGCACGGCCTCGTGACGGAACGGTTGCCCGACGACGCGCGCCTCGTCTACGTGACGCCGTCGCATCAGTTCCCGCTCGGGATGCCGATGACGCTGGACCGGCGCGTCGCGCTGCTCGAATGGGCGCAGCGCCGCCGCGCCGTGATCATCGAGGACGATTACGACGGCGAGTTCCGCTTCGAGGGCCGGCCGGTGGAGTCGCTGAAGAGCCTCGACCGCACGGGCCTCGTCGCGTATGTCGGCACCTTCTCGAAGACGATCTTTCCGGAGCTGCGGATCGGCTACGCGATTCCGCCGCGCGCGCTGCGCGGCGCGCTGGCCAAGGCGAAGCAGATCGTCGACTGGCACACCTGCACGCTGACGCAGGCGGCGCTCGCCCGCTTCATGCTCGAAGGCGACTTCGCACGGCACCTGAAGCGCGTGCAGAAGCACTACGATGCGCGTCGCAAGATGCTGATCGCGCATCTGCGCGGCGAACTCGCGCCGTGGTTCGACGCGATCGTGCCGACCGCCGGCATCCACCTCGCCGCCCGCCTGAAGCCGGGGCTCGACGAGGCGGCACTCGTCCGCGCCGCCCGCGAGCTGGACATCGGCCTGTACGGTATCTCGGCATTCCACGTCGCCGTGCCGGTCAGTGCCGGGCTGCTGTTCGGCTATGGCGGGATCGACGCGCTGCGCATCGACACGGCGCTTGCGAAGCTCACCGGCCTGCTGGGTTCGGGCAGCGTCGGCGGCCCGGCACTGGTTACCTGAATTTTCCAGAAATTGGCCATTCAAGCAGGCCAGCTTACGTCCTAAAGTGGGTCCTGTCGCGCCACAGTGCGCTCCAACCGAAAAAGGACCTGCCATGCAACCGCGCCTGAACTTCTATACCGCCAGCCCGAACGCCATCAAGGTGATGCGCAACGCCGAGGACTTCATCGCGAAAAGCTCGATCGAGAAGCCGCTCGCCGAACTCGTCCGCCTGCGCGCGTCGCAGATCAACGGCTGCGCGTTCTGCGTCGACATGCACACGACCGACGCACGCAAGGACGGCGAAACCGACCGCCGTCTCGCGACCGTCGTCGTGTGGCGCGAAACGCCGTTCTTCACCGAGCGCGAACGCGCGGCGCTGGAATGGACCGAGGCGCTGACACTCGTGGCCGACAACCACGTGCCCGACGCCGTCTGGGAGGCCGTGAAGCCGCATTTCACCGACGAGGAACTGTTCGACCTGTCGATGCTGATCGCGACGATCAACACGTGGAACCGCTTCGCGATCGCGTTCCGCAAGATGCCCGAGTAAGGAGACGACGATGACGTACGCCACGCTCCGTCGCGCCGCCCTCGGCGCATGGCTCGCGGCCGCGGCCGCGCTGCCGCCGGCCGCCGCCCATGCACACGACACCGGCGACAACGTGCACACGATCATGCAGCAGGCGGTGCCCGAAGCGCCCGGCAAGCTCGCGGTCGTCGCGACCGTCGACTACGCGCCCGGCCAGGCTTCGGAAGCCCACCGGCACCTCGGCTCGGTGTTCGCGGTCGTGTCGAAAGGCGAAGTGCTGTCGCAGGTGAACGGCGGCCCGCTGCACCGCTACCGCGCCGGCGAAGGCTGGTACGAGGCGCCCGGCTCGCGCCACCAGGTGTCGCGCAACGCGAGCGCGACCGAACCCGCGCAGCTCGTCGTGTTCGGGCTGACCGGCGAACACGTGCCGCTGACGTCGCCGATCGATCAGTAAGCGCTTGCGGGGGGCGCGTGCCGTTGTCGAGGCACGTGCGCCCGCTGCGCGACCGGGTTCGCCGCCGTTTCGCTTACTGAGCCCCGCCGCTCCCCGCCGGTTTTCCCTCGGCGCTTCTCCGCCGTTTCTCCGCCGTTTCTCCGCCGCTTCTCCGCCGCTTCTCCGCCGCTTCTCCGCAGCTTCCTCGCCGCCTCCGCATTAGCCGCTCCCTACACTCCGCTACCGGCTTGCCGCACCGCACCGCGCCACATCCCGGCCCGCCCGCGCCCCCGTTCGACGCTCGCCTGATCTCGATCAACCCGGTCGCAAACCCTTCCTTGAAATTAACTAACTCATCAATTAGCGTCGATTTCATGAACGCGAAATCCACCGTCGCCAGGCCGCGCGGGCGCCGCCCGTCGGTCGACGATTTCGACCTGCGCGACCACATGCTCGACGTCGCGATGCAGCTGTTCGCTGAACGCGGCATCGCCGCGACGACCGTCGCGCAGATCGCCGCCGCCGCAGGCGTCACGTCGGCGATGGTCCACTACTACTTCACGAATCGCGAGCGGTTGCTCGACGCGATCGTCGAGGAACGGCTCGCACAGGCGATCGCGTTCGTGTGGCGACCGACCGAGCCGCGGATCGACGACGATCCGTTCGCACTTGTCGGCGAACTCGTCGACCGCTTCTTCGACGTCACGCACCGCATGCCGTGGCTGCCGTCGATCTGGCTGCGCGAGATCGTCCACGAAGGCGGGCTGCTGCGCGAACGGATGGTCCGGCGCATTCCGCTCGATCATGTCGGGCGCTTCGCCGAACGCATCCGCGGCGCGCAGCAGGCCGGCACGCTGAACCCCGCGCTCGAACCCGCGTTCCTGTTCCATTCGATCGTCGCGCTGGTGATGCTGCCGCTCGCGACCGCGAAACTGTGGCAAAGCGCGCGCGGCATGCCGCCGATCGATCGCGACGTGCTGCACCGGCACGTCCGCGCGCTGCTCGGTTCGGGAATGCAGCCGGCCGCCCCCCCGCGTCGCGCACGGGCCCGCTCGCCACGGAGGCCGTCATGAACCCGCTCCGCGCACGGCCGCTGGCGATGGTCGCCGCAGTCGCCGTGCTCGCCGGCTGCGGACGCCCGGCCGACAACGGCACGACTTACCAGGGCTACGTCGAAGGCGAATTCGTGTACCTGTCGTCGTCGCAATCGGGCACGCTGACGCAGTTGGCGGTCGCGCGCGGCCAGACCCTCGCCGCCGGCGCGCCGGCCTTCTCGCTCGAGGCCGTCAGCGAAACCGCCGCGCTGTCGCAGGCGCAGCACCAGCTCGCGGCCGCCCGCGCGCAGCTTGCCGACCTGCAGACGGGCAAGCGCCCGCCGGAAATCGCGGTCACGCAGGCGCAGCTCGCCCAGGCCACCGCACGGGCCGCGCGAGCCGTTGCGCAACTGGCGCGCGACGAACGCCAGTACGCGGCCGGCGGCCTGTCGAAGCAGCAGCTCGACGATTCGCGCACGTCCGCGCAAACCACCGCCGCGCAGATGCGCGAACTGCAGAAACAGGTCGACGTCGCGCGCCTGCCGGGACGCGCGCAGCAGGTCGCCGCGCAGGCCGCGCAGGTCGACGCCGCGCAGGCGGCCGTGGCCGAAGCGCAGTGGAAGCTCGACCAGAAGCGCGTCGCCGCCCCCGCCGCCGGGCGCGTGTACGACACGCTGTACCGTGTCGGCGAATGGGTGCAGGCCGGCAATCCGGTCGTGCAGATGCTGCCGCCGCAAAACCTGAAGGTGCGCTTCTTCGTGCCCGAGGCCGCCATCGCATCGCTCGCACCGGGTCGCACCGTCGCGATCCACTGCGACGGCTGTGCGGCCGACGTGCCCGCGCACATCACCTACGTGTCGAGCGAGGCCGAATACACGCCGCCCGTGATCTACAGCAACGAGAGCCGGACCAAGCTCGTGTTCATGATCGAGGCACGCCCGGCCGTGGCCGACGCGCCGAAGCTGCATCCGGGCCAGCCCGTCGCCGTGAGGGTGCCGTGAACACGCCCTCCGCCCCGTACGCGATCGACGTCGATCGCCTGAACAAGCATTTCGGCGACAAGCATGTCGTGAAGGACGTGTCGCTGCGCGTCGCGCGCGGCGAGATCTTCGGCTTTCTCGGTCCGAACGGCAGCGGCAAGACCACGTCGATCCGGATGATGTGCGGGTTGCTCACGCCCGACTCGGGCAGCGGCACCTGCCTCGGCTACGACATCGTGCGCGACAGCGCGCAGATCAAACGACGCGTCGGCTACATGACGCAACGCTTCTCGTACTGGGAAGACCTGTCGATTCGCGAGAACCTCGATTTCGTCGCGCGCGTGTACGGGATGCCCGACCGCAAGGCGGCCGTCGCGCGCGCCCTCGACGGGCTCGGCCTCGCGAGCCGCGCCGACCAGCTCACGGGCGCGCTGTCGGGCGGCTGGAAGCAGCGCCTCGCGCTGGCCGCCTGCATGCTGCACGAGCCGGCCCTGCTGCTGCTCGACGAGCCCACGGCCGGCGTCGACCCGGCCGCGCGGCGCGACTTCTGGGAAGAACTGCACCGGCTGGCCGCCCAGGGGATCTCGGTGCTCGTCAGCACGCACTACATGGACGAAGCCGAACGCTGCCACAAGCTCGCGTACATCGCGTACGGCGAGCTGCTCGCACAAGGCACGTCGGCGGAGATCGTCGCGTCGCAGGGGCTCGCGACCCGCGCGATCACCGGCGGCCAACTGGCCGAACTGTCCGCGCGACTGCGCACGATGCCGGGCGTCGACCAGACGGTCGTGTTCGGTTCGGCGCTGCATGTGAGCGGCCGCGATCGCGCGCGGCTCGACGCGACGCTCGCGCAGGTCGCGGCGCAGGCCGGCGGGCCCGCCGCGCTGCAGGTCGCGCCGATCGACACCGGCCTCGAGGACGTATTCATCTACATGATGGGCCGCGCGTCCGCGCCGCCCGGCGGAGCGTCGTCATGAACGCGTGGGCGCGCTTGCGCGATGCGTTCTCGGTCGCGCGCTGGTGGAGCATCGTGCTGAAGGAATTCCTGCAGCTGCGCCGCGACCGCGTGACGTTCGCGATGATCGTCGGCGTGCCGATCATCCAGCTCGCGCTGTTCGGCTTCGCGATCAACACCGATCCGAAGCACCTGCCGACCGCGGTGATCGTCGCCGACGCGAGCCCGTTCGCGCGCAGCTTCGTCGCCGCGATGCGCAACTCCGCGTACTTCGACATCGTCGAGACGCTGCCCGACGAAGCGGCCGGCCAGCGTGCGCTCGCGCGCGGAGACGTGCTGTTCGTATTGAACGTGCCGGCCGATTTCTCACGCCGGCTGCTGCGCGGCGAACGTCCGTCGCTGCTCGTCGAGGCGGACGCGACCGATCCCGTCGCGACCGCGTCGGCGATCGGCGCGCTCGCCGGCCTCGTGCAGCCGGTCGTGGACAAGGACCTGACCGGCCCGCTCACGCACCTGAACGGCCGGCCGGCCGCCTTCGACGTCGTGCTGCACCGGCTCTACAACCCCGAGGGCATCACGCAGTACAACGTCGTGCCGGGCCTGATGGGCGTGATCCTGACGATGACGATGGTGATGATGACGGGCCTCGCGATCACGCGCGAACGCGAGCGCGGCACGATGGAGAACCTGCTCGCGACGCCCGTGCGGCCGCTCGAGGTGATGACGGGCAAGATCGTCCCGTACGTGCTGATCGGGCTGATCCAGGTGTCGATCATTCTCGCGGCCGCCCGCTTCGTGTTCGAGGTGCCGTTCGTCGGCGGCGCATTCGCGATCTACCTGTCCGCGCTGCTGTTCATCGCCGCGAACCTGACCGTCGGCATCACGCTGTCGTCGCTCGCGCAGAACCAGTTGCAGGCGATGCAGCTCGCCGTGTTCTACTTCCTGCCGAACATCCTGCTGTCGGGCTTCATGTTCCCGTTCGCCGGGATGCCGAAGTGGGCGCAGTTCATCGGCAACCTGCTGCCGCTCACCTACTTCAACCGCCTCGTGCGCGGCATCCTGCTGAAAGGGAACGGCTGGAACGACCTGTGGCCATCCGTGTGGCCGGTCGCGCTGTTCACCGTCGTCGTGATGGGCATCGCGTTGCGCTTCTACCGGCGCACGCTCGACTAGGCACCGCACGATGAAACCGGCTTCGCGTCGCCCCCTCCACGCCACCCGCTGCTGCACGCTGGCCGCTGCCGTGCTGCTCGTCGCCGGATGCGCGGTCGGGCCGGATTTCCACGCGCCGGATGCGCCCGCCACGCAGCGCTACACGCGCGGCGAACCGCCGGCGACGACGGCCGCCGCCGCCGACGGCCCGGCAGGCGACGGTCAGACGTTCGCATCGGCCGAACACACTCCGCAGCACTGGTGGACGCAGTTCGGCTCCGAACCGCTGAACCGGCTCGTCGACACCGCTTGGCGCAACAGCCCGACGCTTGCCGAAGCCCGCGCGCGGCTCGACGAAGCGCGCCAGAACCATGCGGCCGAAGCCGGCGCGACGATGCTGCCTAAAGTCGATGCGAGCGTGTCCGCGACGCGCGAGCAGGTCGACACGACCGCGTTCGGCCTGCCGGCCAGCGTGCCGAGCCCGGGGCCGTTCACGCTTTATGACGCGTCGGTGAGCGTGTCGTACGTGCTCGATGTGTTCGGCGGCAACCGGCGCGCGCTCGAGGCGCTGCGCGCGCAGGTCGACTATCAGGCCCATACGCTCGACGCCGCGCGCCTGACGCTCGCGGGTAACGTCGTCGCCACCGCGATCCTGCGCGCATCGCTCGCGCAGCAGGTCGCGCTCACGCGGCAGCTGATCGACGCGCAGACGCGACAGTTGCGCATCGTCGAAGCGCGTTTCGCTGCCGGTGGTGTATCGCAGGCCGATGTGCACGCGCAGCGCGCGTTGCTCGCGCAGACGCAGGCGTCGCTGCCGCCGCTCGCGACCCGCCTCGCGCAGTCCGGCCATCGGCTCGCGATCCTGCTCGGCGCGCCGCCCTCCGATGCGATGCTGCCCGACCTCACGCTGGATACGCTCGCGCTGCCTCGCACGCTGCCCGTCGCGCTGCCGTCGACGCTCGCACGCGAACGGCCCGACATCCGCGCCGCCGAGGCCGTGCTGCACCAGGCGAGCGCGAACGTCGGCGTGGCCACCGCGAACCTGTATCCGCGCTTTTCGGTTTCGGCGGGGATCGGCTCGGAGCGCACACGTATCGCGGATATCGTCAGCGGGCTCAATGTATGGAATGTCGGTCTCGGTCTCACGCAGCCGCTCTTTCACGGCGGTGAACTGCGTGCGAAGAAACGCGCGGCCGAAGCGGCGTACGACGCCGCGTTCGCGAGTTACCGGGAAACCGTGCTCGAGGCCCTGCAGCAGGTGGCCGACGCGATGCGCGCGGTCGAGCACGACGCTGCCGAGCTGCGGGCGAGAGACACCGCTGCGCAGGAAGCGGCGGCCAGCAATACGATTGCCGGCAACCGTTACGCGGCGGGGGGAATCAGCACGTTCGACCTGCTCGACGCGCAGCGGCAGGCACTGCAGACGGCGCTCGACCGTACGCGCGCACAGGCCGACCGGCTTGCCGATACGGCGGCGCTGTTTCAGGCGCTGGCGGGGAGCTGGATGGATGATGCGGCGGAGTGAGTGCGCGGTGGAGGCTCAATGCGGCGATCGAAGCGGAGCAATCGCGCGACGCGGGCTTGACCCAGCGATAGAAACGGAGCGATCACGCATGCAGGTTCGACGCAGCGGTAGAAGCGCAGTGACCGCGCGGTGCGCGGGCTTGACGCAGCGATCGAAGCGGAGCAATCGCGCATGCAGGCTCGACGCAGCGATAGAAGCGGAATGATGGCGCGGTGCGGGTTTGACCCAGCGATCTCAGCGCGACATTCGCCCGAATTGCGCAGCCATGAAAAAACCGGCCCGAAGGCCGGTTTTCATACCGCATGCCGCAAGCAGCGCTTGCGCGCCGCGCGACATCAGAAGCGGTGGATCATGCCGACGCCGACGCCGATCTGGTTCTGCTTCGAACCTGCGCCCACGCCGTCGCCGATCGACGTCGTTGCGGCGATGATGCCGCCCGTCGGGGTCAGCGTGTTACCGCTGGAGTGCTGGTAAGCCTCAACTGCGTACAGGCCCGTGCGCTTCGACAGGCTGTAGTACTGCGACACCGTGACCTGGTGGTACTTGGCCGAGCTCGTGATGCCATTCGACTGCGTTGCCGCCGTGTACGAGTAGCCTGCCGCGAAGTCCCACTGAGCGACCGGCTTCCAGTGCAGCACGGCGCCAGCCGTGTTGAAGATCGCCGTGTTCTTGAAACCCGAACCCGTGCCCGGAATGTATTGAACGTTCGAGTACGACGCCGAAATGTCCCACGCCGGCGAGAACTGGTAGCCAGCCGTGACGGCCAGGCGCTGTTGCGACTGTGCGAACTGGTAGCCATTGTTGATCGACGAAACTGCCGGCTCGACACCGTTGGTGCCGGCTGCGTTCAGGCCGTTCTGCACCGTCGAGTTCGCGCCCCACGCGCCGCCGCCGAGCGTCGCGTTGTTGACTCGCTGGTAGCCGACGGCGATGCCTGCCGGGCCGTTCAGGTACTGGATCGCCGCGCTCCACGTCGAGCCGCGGTTCGTCGCGCCTGCGACGCCGCCGAACGAGTACGAACCGCCGACCGTGAAGCCGTAGAACTTCGGCGACATGTAGACGAGCGAGTTGTTCGCGCGGTAGCTGGTATCCAGCGAATCGATATCGCCCGGGTGCGCGCCGTAGTAACCGGTCAGCCAGGTCGTCGGGCTGTACGGCGACAGCAGCGTGTAGTACGCGGTGTACTGGCGGCCGGCCGTCAGCGTACCGTACGTATTGTTGGTCAGGCCAACCCACGCCTGACGCGTGAAGATGCCGTTGGTCCATTGCGACGAACCGTTAGCCGTGTTGACGCCGGCTTCCAACTGGAAAATCGCCTTCGTGCCGCCGCCGAGATCTTCGCTGCCCTTCAGGCCGAAGCGGCTGCCTGCCCACACGCCGGTGGACATCTGCACCTTCGAGTGACCACCCGTGGTCGCGCCGACTGCCGACGAGTTGTTTTGGTATGCGATACCGTTATCGACGATACCGTACAGGGTCACGCTGCTCTGTGCGTGGGCGGCGGTAGCGGCTGCAAGGCCCGCTGCCGTCATGGCGAAAGCGACGCGCTTTTTCATTGATTCTCCGTCCTCAAAGAATGATTTCTTTTCTGGTGTGGTTTTATGACTGACACATGTGCGAGTACATGCCGACGCGATTCTGACGGATTACCAATCATTTCCCAACATGTGCAGTCGGTCATCGTATGATCGACGCAACGCACGGGTTCACCAAGCAGTTACATAACACCTGAAAACGCTTACGCAGCGGGCCTTTCCGGCATTTCCCGGTGAAAACCCTAGCTTTACATTTTTACGGGTGCAACACGACCGTCGGATGTTGTCAGATGCCTTCGGCGAAATACATCTTACAAATGCGCGACCGCGACTGACGCCGCGATTCACGCCGCCGCGAAGGATCGCTGACGTTCATGACACCCACGTTTCGCGAAACGAAATAATGAAAACGTTTTTAGACGATGCGGGAGAACCGGCCCGGCGAACGCGGGCCGAGGGGCGACGCCGGCACCTGTCGCGCCGGCATCGTTCGGTGGGTGTCAGCGGGTGACCGGCTGCACGAGATGCGCGCTCACGGCATCGGAAAGCGCGGTCATGCGCGCGCGAATCGCCGTGTTCGAGCCGACCAGCGCGAGCGACGACGCCATGATCCGGTAGACGCGCTTTCTCGGCACCTTGGCCGGCTTCGCCGGATCGAGCCATGCGTCATGGCCGGCCAGCAGCTCGAGCGTTTCGAGGCCGATCATGATCGGCCACAGGCATGCCAGCCGCAGCCGAACGAAGCGGCGCGGGATCGCAACGGTATACAGGCACGCGTCGCGATACTGGTCCAGCGTCACGCGCAGCAGGTCGACCAGCACGCCGCGCGCACGCGCCGACGCATCGGGCAACATCAGGTCGGCGACGCTCAGCCCGTGTGCGCCCAGCACATCGTCGGGCAGGTAGCAGCGGCCGATGCGCAGGTCCTTCGCGCAGTCGCGCAGGATGTTGGTCATCTGCAGCGCCTTGCCGAAGCGGATGCCCTTCTCGACCATGTCCGGCAGGTTCCAGCCGCGCGCGGCCGGCGTGTGCATGCCCGTCATGTCGGTCCAGAACTCGCCCACGCAGCCGGCGACGAGATAGGTGTAGCGGTCGAGTTCGTCGCGCGTTCGCAGCGACGCGACCCGCCCCGATTGCTCGTCGGGGAACGTGCGCAGGTCGAATACCATCCCCGCCGTCAGCGTTGCGACGACCTTGCGGATCGACGCGCGATCGGCGTCCGGCTGCGCGCGCAGCAGCGCGAGCATCGGCTCCATCGAGCCGAGCAGCACGTGCTCGTGCGAATCGGTCTGCATCCGCGTCACGTCCTCGAGCGCACGCGACAGCGCGACGCCGTCGCCGAGCTGCTCGACCTCGTCGCGCAGCTCGGTCAGCAATGCCGCCCGGCGATCGGGCGCGACGAGCGCCGTATCGGCGATCGTGTCGGCCGCGCGCGCAAGCAGGTACGCGAGGCCGACCGGGTCGCGCATGCCGTCGGGCAGCACGCGCAGCGTCAGGTAGAAGGAGCGGGAAACGTTCTTCAGCAGGTCGCCGAGCAGGTAGGCGGAATCGGTTCGAGTCGTCATGGGTCGGGAAAAATCGGCCGGCGCGGGCCCCGGACGCACACGGGCGCCGGGCGCCCGC